>JANNFN010000033.1:0-54312 GCA_031379885.1 Methylotenera sp. | reverse complement strand
TTTATTGTAAAACGCGCAGATGGTTTATTTGCTTACCAGCTCGCCGTGGTGGTAGATGATGCCGCGCAAAGCATAACGCATATTGTGCGCGGCGCGGATTTGCTCGATTCCACACCACGGCAGATTTATCTACAACAATGTCTAAATTTCGCGACTCCACATTACGCGCATATTCCAATCGCGGTAAATAATGCAGGCGAAAAACTTAGCAAACAGACTCTTGCACAGCCAATATGCCTAATTTCTGAAAACCCTTCGCGACCTGCAGAGCATCAATTATTTGATGCTCTAAGCTTTCTAGGTCAACAACCTCCAACAGAAATAAAAAACGCCACACTTGTTGAAATGTGGCGCTGGGCAATCACAAACTGGAAGCTTTCAAGCGTGCCTAAACAGCGTCAGATAAAAACTGCTTAAAGTGTTATTCATCAAAAAATATTGCGCAGCCTTTGCCATTTTCTTTAGCGCGGTACATCGCAGCATCTGCATCACTCACAAGCTTATTTATATCTGTTTCTGCTCCAAAAAGCCTTATGCCGATACTGGCGCCCACCAGTAAAATATTGCCGTTATAATCGACTGGCTCCATGACTTGTTTAATCAATTTATAAGCTACAAACTGTGCTACATAGCGCGCGATTTTATCTTCAGCACCTAATCGACGTAGCAATACAATAAATTCATCGCCGCCTAGTCTTCCAACAACATCTTCAGATCGCACGCAAGCCCTTAATCGCTCGCCTATTTTAACTAGCAATGCATCGCCAGCATCATGTCCGTAATGATCGTTAATAGGCTTAAATCCATCCAAATCAATTAGCAAAACTGCACCATGGTCTTTATGCCGTGCATTAGCGCTTACCAGCATTTCAAGGTAATCTAAAATAAGTCGGCGATTGGCAAGCTTAGTTAATGGATCGGTGTGTGCCAAATGGTTAATGTGAACAATGGCCTCTTCACGCGCTTCAACAAATGGCTTAATCACAAAGAAATAAATAGCGGGCGTAGTCATCAATATCAATAATGTGGCATCCACCATGGCACCCGTTACGGTGCTGAATCGATAAGGAAGCACGCTAAACAACAGCATGATTAAAAACTCCATCAGCAACTCAATGCACAAAATTCGAATAACTACTTGTTTGATGGTTAGTGGTTTTTTAAACAAAAAGGTTGTGTTTGCCAATTTCATAATAATTTTATGCGCCTATTTTTATGTCACTCGCTGCGACACATTAAAACGATACAGCTAGAGCTTAACTTAACCTTTGCAGGCTTGCAAATGTTAAAATGCGTACATGAAAAACATTGGCGATTCACTACAGCATTTTTTGTTTGAAAACACACCCATTCGCGGCAACATTGTCCACCTCAATCACACCTATCAGCAGGTTTTACAGCACCAAACCTTACCTTTGGTGCTAAAACAAGCACTAGGAGAATTAATGGCGGCTAGCGCCTTGCTTTCTGCCACGCTGAAAATGGAAGGCACGATGGTGCTGCAATTGCAGAGCAAGGGTGCGCTTAAATTACTGGTGGTGGAATGCAGCTCAACGCTAGAAATGCGTGCAACGGCTAAGTGGGATGAAACTCGGATAGATGAAATTGCGAATGGGACATTTTTGAATTTAGTAAAAAATGGTCGATTTGTCATTACGCTCGACCCAAAGGAAGGTGAAGCCTATCAAGGCATTGTAGCGATTGAAGGTGAGACGATTGCGGAGATGCTACAACACTATATGCTGCGCTCTCAACAAATTGACACTTCGTTATGGCTACATTGCGATGCTGAAACTGCATCTGGCATGCTATTGCAAAAACTGCCAGAGCAGTTGGAATTAGATGCTGACGCATGGAATCGCCTCAATATACTAGCGAATACCATCACTAATGATGAACTGCAAACCTTAGCACCAGAGCAGCTATTAACCAGGCTTTTTGTAGAAGAAGATATCCGCTTATTTGATGCAAAATCTACCAAGTTTCAATGCAGTTGTAGTAAAACCAAGGTAAGCGCCATGCTACGCATGCTGGGCGTTGATGAAGTGAATAGTATCTTGAACGAGCGCGATAACATTGAAGTGAATTGCGATTTTTGTAACAAGCAATATTTGTTTGATGCAGTAGATGCCGCCGCGCTATTTACAAATGAAATTGTAGTCAATTTAAGTGCTTCAACACATTAATTTATCGGCACAAACCTGGTAAATATATATCCGCAATATTCGTTTTATTATCGCCTTTAATCGTCATTTGATCAGGTGCTTTGGCATTGCCGCACACCCAAGCAATTGGTACCGCTTGCGACTCTTCAATCACTGCAGGGCGTAGTGAAAGTATCATCCCCTTAATTTTAGGATGCACTTTGTTGCCAAATGTCATGTGTATAGCGCCATTGACCACCTCTAGATTACTCACAAAATTACTCACTACTTTTTCTGGCACAGGCAAACGGGCTTCTTTGTTATCAACTGGCAAAGTTTTGCTCGCTTTCCATGTTTCTGCAATTGGGTCTTTAGCCGTGTCAGCCAAAGGCATGGCCGCTTTCACTTCTTCTCTAATAATTCGCTCTATTTGTGATGGAATCGCCATCATAGCTAATATAGCAATAATCGCTACCACGACCATCATCTCAACCACAGTAAAACCTATTTGCTTATTTAGCATATGTACTCCTTCTAATATTACTTGGCCGCCATTATTACTAGACTATAAGTTGTCGAGCGCGTTCAAACAAACAAACAGCCGCAGCAGCAGCCGCGTTGAGTGATTCCAAACTGTGATGCATGGGGATGCTAATTTTTTGGCTCGCGGCTTTGATTAACTTTTCACTCAAACCCGCGCCCTCGTTGCCGATTAAAAACGCACTGGGTTTGCTTAAATCTTGCGCGTAGATAGATGCGCCACCCAAAGTCGTTGCGTAAGTTTCACCCGCAAAATTCTGTATCGTTTCTACCAAATCTACTCCCTCAATAATCGCCAAGTTAAACTGCGCACCTTGGCCCCCGCGCAGCGCCTTTGGCGACCATGAATCGGTGCAACCTTTACTTAAATACACTGCCTCAACACCCGCCCCCAGTGCGGTGCGCAGCATACTACCTAAGTTTCCAGGATCTTGAATATCTTCCAGCATCAAGGCAAATTTCACCTCGCTCGGAGCCGCAATTTGCGAAGTTTTTACCAACGCCAAAATACCCGTACTACTGGCAACCGGAGTCAACTCTGCAAACATCAAGGTCGGCAACATGATGGTGTTCACATGCTCAAGATGCTGCATCAATTGCGTAGCTTCAATTGAGCTTTTACCTTCTGGGATGATTATTAACTCGGGCTCACCAAACGCTTGCAAATAGGCCTCTATCAAATGCACGCCATCCAGCAGCGTCTTGCATTCTGCGCGGCGCTCGCGTGAGTTTTCAGACAACTTTTTCAAATACTTGAAAATCGGATTATCGCGCGAAACTATATGTTTGAAAGACATGGTGTTTAAAGCCCAAATTTCTAATCAATCTATTCTAACGTAAGCCGCTTGTTATCCAGCTAAATTCAGGGTAAATTTACGTTGCAGTTTATAAAAAATATTCAAAAAAACCCTAGGGAGGCTACAAATGTCATTAACAAAACGTTCGCTGGCAGAATTAATCGGTACTTTTTGGCTGGTGTTAGGCGGTTGCGGTAGCGCTGTATTAGCGGCTGGCATACCAGATTTAGGCATTGGCTATTTAGGCGTTTCATTTGCCTTTGGTTTAACTGTAGTCACCATGGCTTATGCGATTGGGCACATTTCAGGCTGCCATCTCAACCCTGCTGTATCGATTGGCTTAGTGGCTGGCGGTAGGTTTAAATCGAGCGAGTTACTGCATTACATCATCGCGCAAGTGCTGGGCGCAATTTTAGCCGCAGCGATTATTTATTGCATCGCCAGCGGGCAAGAAGGCTATACGCTAGGCAGTTTTGCATCGAATGGTTATGGTGAGGCTTCGCCACATGGTTACGCGCTGCATGCGGCGTTTGTATGCGAAGTGGTGATGACAGCGATATTTCTATTTATCATCATGGGTGCAACCGATGCCCGCGCACCTGCTGGCTTGGCACCTTTAGCGATTGGCTTAACACTTACGCTCATTCACTTAATCAGCATTCCAGTCACCAACACCTCTGTTAACCCTGCTCGTAGCACCGGCCAAGCGCTATTTGCGGGCGGTATTTACCTGCAACAACTTTGGTTGTTCTGGGTCGCGCCAATCCTTGGCGGCATTATTGGCGCACTGGTATATAACTTTGTGGCCAAAAAAGATTAAGGTTTCAATCGTTAAACAACGCCCACATAGAGTGGGCGTTTTTATTTGTGCCTTATAATACCCGCATGGCGAAAACACTCGATTTAGAACGCATATTGCATAAGCAGGGCTTTGGCTCGCGTAAGCTGTGCCGCATTATGATTGTTAACGAAGAAATCACCGTGAATGGCACGATGTGTGACGACCCGGATGCAGAATTTGAACTGGAAAATTTGCATTACACAGTTAAAGGCGAAGCTTGGCAATACAAAGAAAAATCGTACCTGATGATGCACAAACCCGCCAATTACGAGTGCTCACACAAAACCCAGCACCACCCGACGATTTACAGCCTGCTGCCGCACCCACTGGTATCGCGCGAGGTGCAATGTATCGGCCGTTTGGATGAAGATACGACCGGTTTGATTTTGATTTCGGACGATGGGCAATTTATTCATAAAATGAGTTCACCCAAGCATAAAGTACCAAAAATATACGAAGTCACCTGTAAACACCCTATTGTAGAAGCCAATATACATGCGCTTCTTGGCGGGGTAAAATTAATTGATGAAGAAGAAACTATTGCTGCTTTAGACGTAAAACAAATCAACGAACGCGTCATTCACATGACGCTAGCGGAAGGCAAATACCACCAAGTCAAACGCATGGTCGCCGCGATTAGCAACCGTGTGGAAGGCTTAAAACGCATACAAATTGGTGAGTTAAAATTGCCCGATGATTTAGCTGTGGGTGAATGGCGATGGTTGAATGAGAGTGATATGGCGAAACTCGGCAGATAACACAGCCCATTGACTTTCAGTTAAAATTTTTCATGTATAAATTTTTATCAACCTTCCCAAATAATTTGTTATATTTTTGTTTTGGGTCTATTTCACGTTTGGAGATTTTATGGGATTTGGAGCAATTTTCCTTGGACAGATAGCAGAAATGCTTGTGCCTACTCTCCTGATATTTGCTATCACATATGCGGCCGCAAAGAGCAGTCTGAAGTTATCTGACAGTACTTGGCAAAAAGTTGGCCTTTTTCTGGCGGTGTGGCTAATCTCTGGCGTTCTAAACGCATTCTTCTATGAACTAACTAGTGATAGTGCGTACGGAATCTTTATTTTTATGGGAATTCCACTTGTGGTTTCGCTTCTAGTAATTTTTTTCTTTAGCAAAAAAACGAAAGCGAAATTAGCCAAGTAAGGTTGGCAACTTGTTGCCCGCCCTACTAATATTTAACTTAGGCCGAACTCGATGAAAGAACGATTATTCTTGACGAAGTTTTCTGAAGTGGAGTTAGTGCTGAATGACAGGGTCATCGCTTATGATCACATCAAGTCAATCTTGCATTTCAATAGACGACACATAATCAATTTTGTGCCCGAATACGAGAGCTTTTGCATCTTGATAAAAGATAGCTCTGGAAAATCTACCCTTTTGTACGACAGAATCAAGCTGCGTAAGTACGCAGGTGCTGACGGACTCTTAACTGGCTTCAAAATCCCAGATGCAATTGAAGAGAAAATAACTAATCTTAGGTATGAGTACTTAGCTACCCTTGAGCTACTGAAACAAAAGTCTGGAATGCTCCCAATCCGAAAAGGGTGGTTCTTTGAGATTGCCATGGAGTTTCTTGCTGTGGTCAAAAACAACCACGCAACCAAGTAGGGTGGGCAGATTTTCTGTCTACGCGGTAATTATTGAATCATTGGCAACAAGTTGCCCACCCTACAAATTAGCCCGCCTAACTATTTGCTGACAGCGCTTAACTTGAACCCAGCCTTTTTAAACGCCGCAATTAAGCCATTTTCACCCGCCAAGTGTGATGCGCCCACCGCCACAAACAAAGATTTTTCATTAGCAGCTTTAATGCTGCGTTCTGCCATCACCACATTGCGTTTTTCCAATAATCTATCTGTGATTTTTAACGATAGTTCTTTAGGTAACATGCCGCTGGTTATCTGTTCATCCAAGGCTTTAATTTTATCAGAATCCCCTTTTGCATATGCGGCCATCAGGCGCTCGAAATCTGCCTCTTTTTGCTCTGGCGTGCGTTTTAACACGGCGCGCAGCATCACCATTTGCTCGTCTAAACTAAAGTCATCCATTACGCCAAAATGCTCTTTAGCCGACTCTATACCGACCACGTTTTTATCCGCTTCTTCAGATTTGGTCATCAGCAGATTATCTTGCGCAAACGGTGTTTGCGGCTTGGGTAAATCAAACACCACCGCCAGCAGCCAAGGTTTCATCTGAATGGCCGCACCAAGGTGCATGGTGTGAAAATCTGCCAGTTCGCGTATTTGTTCAAACTCTGCCTCTGTCACTAATGAGGCTAAGTTGCCTTCTTTCATCATGAAAAAACTGGGGTCGTTATTCTCGGCCGATTCCATCATAAATGTATCTACGCTTTTAATCGCATTAATCACATTAGGGCTAATATCGGCAACGCGGTTATCATCGGTGTGAATGGTGCCAAACAGGTAACTCACAATGCCAGTTGGTGATTCCAGCTTCCAAAACAGGCCTTTTTCTGTGGCTTGTGCTGCAAATGCAAAGCCCGCTAAAACAGCACCAATAAAGATTTTTTTTAATGTGGTATTAAACATATTATTCTCTTGATTAAACTTATTGAAGAGACTTTGACGCAGGCAGTTTAGTTCAACCAAGCCATTGGTTTAACGCGTTTTGGGTGTTTTATTGTGACTAAATTTAGTATGTACTTGCCGCGCTGGGTTTTTAAGCTGATTAAAGCCTTTAGGCATTACTTTTGGTTTACCGGCTTTTGGAATAAAGGCGCTGCCATCTGATTGCCTTACAGCGCCCATAACCGCTGGCTGAAAAGCTGGTACCAAATGCTTTTTGCTGTTGCCAATTAAATCTGTGCGCCCCATGCGCTTTAAGGCCTCGCGCAACATCGGCCAATTTGCAGGGTCGTGGTAGCGAATAAACGCTTTATGCAATTTACGCTGCAGGCCATTTTTTGGAATCGCTACACTTTCAGAATCCGCCGTAACTTTGCGCAGCGGATTTTTGCCGCTATGGTACATGGCCGTCGCCATCGCCATCGGCGTGGGCGTAAAGTTTTGCACTTGGTCTAGGCGGAATTCGTATTTTTTCAGCCACAGCGCCAAATTCAGCATGTCTTCATCCGTCGTGCCCGGGTGCGCGGCGATGAAATAAGGGATGAGATATTGCTTTTTGCCCGCCTCTGCGCTGAATTTCTCGAACATGGCTTTAAATTCATCATAAGCACCCATGCCCGGCTTCATCATTTTACTCAGCACATTATCTTCACTGTGCTCGGGGGCGATTTTTAAGTAGCCGCCAACGTGATGTTGCACCAGCTCTTTCACATATTCTGGCGACTTTACTGCTAAGTCATAGCGCAAGCCTGAACCAATTAAAATCTTCTTAACACCTTTAATGGCGCGGGCTTTACGATACAGCTGAATGAGCGCACTGTGGTCAGTATTCAAATTCTCGCAAATGCCCGGGTAAACGCAGCTAAGTTTGCGGCAAGATTGTTCAATCTTTTCACTTTTACACGCAATGCGGTACATATTGGCGGTTGGTCCGCCAAGATCAGAAATAATGCCCGTGAAGCCATCGACTTTATCGCGGATTTCTTCAACTTCTTTGAGTATCGACTCCTCAGAACGGCTTTGAATAATGCGGCCTTCGTGCTCAGTAATGCTGCAAAACGTACAACCGCCGAAACAGCCGCGCATAATGTTCACACTAAAACGAATCATCTCCCAGGCGGGGATTTTGGCATTTTTGTAGATGGGGTGCGGCTTGCGCGCATACGGCATATCGTACACGTAATCCATCTCTTTGGTGGTGAGCGGAATCGGCGGCGGGTTCAGCCACACTTCACGATCGCCATGCTTTTGCACCAGCGCGCGCGCATTGCCTGGGTTGGCCTCTAGGTGCAACACACGCGAGGCATGGGCATACAAAACGGGGTCTTTGGATACTTCTTCGTAATCGGGCAAACGCACCACTTGTTTGCTTCTATTAGCTTTTGGTTTGCGTACTATACTAATGACATTTGTGCCTTCAGGTAGTTTTGGCTCGTCTTTTTTGGCCTCAGTTTCACAACTTGTTCCTGCACCCATTTTCATTTCGTATGGGTCTATTGCTTTATCAATTGTGCCTGGGCGATCTAGTTTGGTACTTTCAATTTCATCCCAACCTTCGGGGATATTTTTGCGTAAAAAAGCGGTACCGCGAATGTCTTGAATATCTGCTACTTTTTCGCCTTTGGCGATACGGTGACTCAACTCTACCAGTGCGCGCTCTGCATTGCCGTAAAGCAAAATATCCGCTTTAGAATCGACCAGAATACTGCGGCGCACCTTGTCGCTCCAATAATCGTAATGCGCGATGCGGCGCAGACTGGCTTCAATGCTACCAATGACAAGCGGAACTTGCGAATAAGCCTCGCGACAGCGCTGAGAATATACCAAAACAGCTCTATCGGGACGCTTATTCGGCGCAGCATCTGCGGTATAGGCATCATCGCTACGGATTTTTCTATCAGCCGTATAGCGGTTGACCATGCTATCCATATTGCCAGCGGTGATGCCAAAATAAAGGTTAGGTTTGCCAAGTGCTTTAAAGGCTTTTGCATCTTGCCAATCGGGCTGCGCGATAATACCGACGCGGAAACCCTGCGCCTCGAGCAAGCGCCCAACCAGCGCCATGCCAAAACTTGGGTGATCGATATATGCATCGCCAGTGACCAAAATAATGTCGCACGAATCCCAGCCCAGCTCATCCATTTCGGCGCGCGTCATCGGCAGAATGTTAGCTGCACCAAAGCGCTTCGCCCAGTACGGGCGATAGCTGTGGATGGGTTTTGCTAAGTTGTTGGTATAAACTTCCATGCTTTGTAATTAAATACCGCAATATAATTAAAACTAGAGCGCGCATTCTACGCAATTTTTATTTAATTACAAAGGCTTATGTTGTTTATTTTTTAGAGCACCCTAGTTTAAAACTTCGATATAACCTTCGCTTTTTAACGCGATTAGCACCGCATCCACTTCAAGTAAAGTTGGATTAGTACGCTGGATATCACTCGTACTTTTCACGCCATCGACCAATTTAAGGTATTCACGCATCTTTAATTGCAAGCCTTGACTGCGTAATGCGCACTCTTCAACCCCTTTTAGGGTTTTTTTATATATAGTGTTCATAAGATATATAACTTCCCTCAAAATTTATGTTCTAAAATTTTAGTATTATTATCGCGATTATTCATTTACAGCTTGAATGATTAGCTTACACTGATTTTACAGAAAATAGTTAACATGATGAAAACAAACACAATTTATTCGATAACAGGTTTAACTTGCAACAACTGTGTTGCCAAAGTAAAAGCCAGTTTAGATCCATTTGCAGATTCTGTCGAAGTTACGCTGAATCCGCCGCAAGTAAGGCTTACAGGGCAAAAAGAGAATATTGAATCTTTAAATGCCATGTTGAAAAATATTGGCAATTATCAAATTGGAAGCGAAATTTTGCCTACCAATAATGTGGTAAACATAGAAGATACAAGATCATTTTTTGTCACTTATAAACCATTGTTGTTGGTATTTTTCTATATATTATTGGTCACTTTGGCGGTGGAAGTTGCCAATGGCGAGTTTCATTTACACCGTTTTATGCCCAATTTTATGGCAGGATTTTTCTTGGTATTTTCTTTTTTCAAGCTGCTCGATATAGCAGGTTTTGCTAGTAGTTATGGCATGTATGACTTGCTCGCTAAACGTATTCCACTTTATGGTTTTATTTATCCCTTTATTGAGCTTGGCCTAGGAACCTCATATCTATTGGGCTACAGACCGATGCTGATTAATGCTATTACGCTAGTGGTCATGACTTTTTCTAGCATTGGCGTGATTTTAGCGGTGATGAATAAGCAAAAAATTCGCTGTGCTTGTTTAGGCACAGATTTTAACTTGCCCATGACGACTGTTACCATTATTGAAGACTTGTTAATGGCCGCTATGGCCGCTTGGATGCTTATAAGTTAGCCATACAAAGTCGATAGTTACAATGTAACAAAATATACGCTAGAATGCTTCGCTAAACTTAATCTTCGCAAGCCAAACTTAGCAAAAAACCGTCAAACCTAATACAAATGAAGCAATTCACTCTTTTTAGGCGCTTTCTTGTACCTCTGTTATTAGTGGGTATATTGTCACTCCTTTCTACCGCTGTATACATGTTTACGCTCGACATGAAAAAAATTGAAAAGCGTGCTGTGGGTGAAACAAACAAATTAAGCCATTTACTAGAAATGGCGCAAAGCCTTGTAGGCGAACGCGTTAATTCTTCGATGCAATTATTAAAACAAAGTAGCTTGGCACGGGGCAATCCTGCGATAGCTGGGACTATTGTTTTAAATCAAGAAAGCATACCAAAAATCTTGTTTGGTAAGGAATCACAAACCGAACAAGCTGGCTTGGTGGATGGCGTTACCAGTATTGAAAATGGTACTGCGACTTTATTTGTAAAAAACAATGCTAATTTTGTGAGAATTGCTACCAATGTCCGTCAAAAAGATGGCACCCGTGCCGTAGGTACATTATTAAACCCTAAGGGTAAAGTAATGCCATACCTGCAAGATGGGAAACCATTTTATGGTGTGGTCGATATTTTAGGCGAGCCTTATATTTCTGGTTACGAGCCCATTAAAAATAGCAGCGGAACCGTTATAGGCGCATGGTATGTGGGTTACAAAGTCAATGCAGGTGCGCTAGAAGAGGCCATTAAAAAATGGGTATTCCTGAATAGCGGCTTTGCTGTTATTACTGACTACAACCACAATATCCGCTTTTTGTCAGAACATATCACTCAAGCACAAGCCGCCGAAGCGCTCAAAAATAGAAATGGCGATTGGCAAATCATTAAAAAAGATATTCCAACTTGGGATTTCCAAACATACATCGTCTACCCCAAGCGCGAAGCTTATTTAAGCAGTGCTAGTAATTTATATCCATTATTGCTATTGGGTGGGTTATTTGGCGGCGCTCTATTTTTGCTCGCTTTATACAGCATTAGACGTTTTGTGTTAACCCCGCTTGGTGGAGATCCTGAAACCGCTAGTAAACTTGTAAGCCGTATTGAGCAAGGCGATTTTAGCGAAGATGGCACACAAGCAAACCCAGACACGCTGATTGGCAATATGCTTAAAATGCGCAAAAACTTGCGCGAAATGGTCGGCGAACTACACGAAAGTGCGGAAAGACTGACTGTTTCGTCTAGCGTATTTCAACATGCACACGACGGCATTTTTATTACCGATTCCAATGCCAACATCACAGAAATAAACCCTGCTTTTACAAAAATCACTGGTTATAGCCGTAAAGAATCCATGGGGCGCAATCCTATTGAGCTGGGGTTTGTGTATCAAAAAGAAGATTTTTTCTCAAAACTTTTTAAAGCTACTGCCAATAAAGGCGAATGGCGAGGCGAAACATTGAATCTACACAAAGATGGCAGTGAATATGCCGCTAGCTTCGATCTTTTCCCCGTGTATGACGAAGCAGAAAAATTTCAACATTATGTTGGTTTATTCTCCGACATCACATTAGCCAAGGTGCAGCAGCAAACGCTTGAACACATGGCTTATCACGATTCGCTCACGCAACTTCCAAATCGCGCTTTATTTTCAGATAGATTACAGCAAGCGCTTGCGCGCGCCGAACGCAGTGGCGAGCTGGTTGCTATCGGCTATTTTGATTTAGATAATTTCAAACCCATTAATGATAAATTAGGTCACGAGGCGGGCGACCAACTATTGATTCAGTTAGCAGAGCGATTACGCGGACATTTACGCGAAAGCGACACAGTAGCAAGGTTTGGCGGTGATGAATTCGCCCTACTATTATGCGGCTTGCAGTCTGTCGACGAGTATACCAACACGTTGGACAGACTGCTTGAAGCAATAGAAATGCCATTTGCTATTGGCGACCAAACTGCTTTGCACATTTCTGCTAGCATTGGCTACACCGTTTACCCATCCGACAACAACCCGCCCGACATTTTGCTGCGCCATGCCGATTACGCCATGTACCAAGCCAAAACGCGAGGCGGCGGTCATCATCATTTATTTTATATGCAGCCTACTTTATTTTCATGAGTCAGGCGATTTAAGCGGATAATTAGCCGCGCATGACACAATCCTACTACAAACTTTCGAGTGGTTACGTACTCGCAATTGATGAACACACACCATTTCCGCCACTTTCACAAGCCTTAACTGAACCCAATGGCCTCATTGCCATTGGCGGTGATTTATCTCCCACGCGACTGTTAAGCGCCTACAAGCAAGGCATATTTCCTTGGTTTAATGAAGGCGAACCTATTATGTGGTGGAGCCCAAATCCACGCATGGTATTATTTCCAGATGAATTAAAAATTTCGAATTCATTCAAAAAAACACTCAAAAGCCATGCCTTCGAAACCCGCATAGATACTGCATTCCAGGCTGTTATTTCCGCATGCAGTCAAACACCTAGAAACACGCAAGCAGGCACCTGGATTTCACCTGCAATGATTGCAGCTTATTCTGAGTTACATCGACTTGGCATCGCAATAAGCGCCGAAAGTTGGATAAACGGCAAGCTGGTAGGCGGATGTTATGGCATTAAAATTGGTAATATGTTTTATGGAGAAAGCATGTTTCACCATGTCACCAACGCTTCTAAAGTAGCGTTTGTTCACTTGGTGGAGCACCTTAAAAAACAAGGGGTTAGCATGATTGATTGTCAAATGAAAACGCCACTGCTCACCAGTTTTGGTGGTCGCGAAATACCACGTGAAGATTTTGCCAAACAGCTAGAAATATTGGTAAACTCTTAACGTGAGTTTACCCAGCGAACCCAGCTTACACAAGCTACAATTTTACGTCACCACGCCGTATAAATGCGGCTATTTGCCCAATAAGCTCGCGCAAAGTTTAATTGCCGCACCGCATCATTTAGTCGATGCTAATATATACAGCGGCCTTATTCAACAAGGCTTTCGACGCAGTGGCAAGTTTGCCTATCGGCCACATTGCGAACATTGTAACGCCTGCATTGCCATTCGGTTAGTTTTAAGCGAATTCACCCCTACCCGCAGCCAAAAACGCGCACGTAAACAACATGCTAATTTAACTGCGCGTATATTGCCACTAGGCTATATCCAGAACCATTTCGAGCTTTACACCAGCTACCAAAATCTGCGCCATGCCGAGTTGGAAATCGGTAATCCAACAGACGATAATGATGGCGCCAATCAGTACCTGCAGTTTTTATGTATGAGCAATGTAGAAAGCCTGATGGTGGAATTTAGCGATGCCAAAAATCAAGTTAAAATCGTTAGCGTGATTGATATAGTGCGCGATGGCGTTTCTGCGGTATATACGTTTTACGATGCCACGGATACGAAATCTAGTTATGGCACTTATTCAATTATGTGGTTAGCCGAATGGACGAAAAATCTCGGTCTGCCTTATTTGTACTTAGGCTATTGGATAGCAGAGAGCCAAAAAATGTCGTATAAACAACAGTTTAAACCACAAGAAAAATTGATAGATGGTGAGTGGATTTAAGTAAGCTGTCTTACATTAGCACTAGCTTAAGAACCAACACCCGCATGCTACAATCCTGTTTTTAATTTTTTAGCAATTTCTTTTGAAAAAAATCTGGTTTTGAAAAAATTGGTTATATTTGGTGTGGGCTTGATTGGCGGCTCGGTTGCGTTGGCTTTGAAGAAAGCAGGCAATCCACCACGTATCGTGGGCGTTGGGCGCAGTACTGAAAGCTTAGAAAAAGCCTTAAAATTAGGCGTAATAGATGAATATTCTGATGCGCCAGAGGCCAATATCCATGCGGTCTCCAGCTTTGCCAAAACCATAGCCGATGCAGATTTAATCTTAATTGCCGCCCCTGTGGCACAAACCAAAACTATTCTGCAAAGCATCAAGCCGCATTTGAATAAACAAACCATCATCACCGATGCAGGTAGTACCAAAGGCGATGTGCTGGCCTGTGCAAATGAAATTTTAGGCGAACAATTTAGCCAGTTTGTCGGCGGCCACCCGATTGCCGGCGCAGAGAAATCTGGCGTTTCTGCAGCAAAAGCAGACTTATTTGTGGGAAAAAATGTGGTTTTAACACCTATAAGCGAAAATAACAATGGTCTGCACACCAATAGGGATAAGGTTGCTAGCGTTGCTGAATTATGGAAAAAATGCGGTGCGCAAGTAAGTGAAATGACAGCAGAAAATCACGATGGCATTTTCGCGGCGGTCAGTCATTTGCCGCATTTATTGGCATTTGCATTGGTAGATGAAATTGCCTCACGACCCAATGCAGAACAACTTTTTAGTTTTGCCGCCAGCGGCTTTAGAGACTTTACCCGTATTGCTGGTAGCAGCCCCGAGATGTGGCGTGACATTAGCTTAGCAAATAGATCTGCCTTATTGAGTGAGTTAACGGCTTACCAAGACGAACTATCCCAATTGAAACAATTCCTTAGCAACCGAGATGACGCTGGCTTGCAAGCTTTGTTCGAGCGCGCCAGTGTGGCGCGCAATAGTTGGGCGAAAGAAAGAGAAAAGCAATAATTTATGGAACAACTGCATCTGGCCGACGCGCACCACGCCCAAGGCACAATTAAACTGCCTGGCTCAAAAAGTATCTCGAATCGCACTTTATTATTAGCAGCTTTAAGTAATGGCTACACGCAAATTCGTAACCTTTTAGTTTCTGATGACACTGACCGCATGCTTGAAGCTTTAAGTAAGTTAGGCTTAAATATTAATAAGTTAGGCAATATGAACTTATCAAATAACGTCTTTGAGCTAACAGGAAACAAAGGTCAATTCACTAACAAAAATGCGGATTTATTTTTAGGGAACGCGGGTACAGCCTTTCGCCCGCTGACCGCCGCACTGGCTTTTTCAAATGGTCATTATTATCTGCACGGTGTACCACGGATGCACGAACGCCCGATTGGGGATTTAGTAGACGCACTTCGAGAAGCGGGTGCAAACATTGAATACTCTGGTAATGACGGCTTTCCGCCACTTAAAATATCACCAGCAAAATTGAATTTAAATAAGCCAATCAAGATTCGAGGTGATGTTTCTAGTCAATTTTTAACCGCTTTGCTCATGGCTCTGCCACTTACAAAGCAAAAGGCCACCATTGAAGTGGTCGGCGAACTCATTTCAAAGCCTTACATTGAAATCACTCTCAATTTGATGGCGCGCTTTGGTGTAAATGTCAGTCGTGATAGCTGGAAAACTTTTACAATTCCTGAAAATAGTGAATATCAAAGCCCTGCTATGATTAATGTAGAAGGCGATGCCTCAAGTGCGTCATATTTCTTGGCTGCTGGGGCAATAGGGGGATTTGTCAACGTCAATGGCATTGGTGCAAATAGCATACAGGGAGATGTTAAGTTCGCAGATGCTTTGCAACTCATGCGTGCGAAAATATTTTACTCATCAGACAGTATTCAGGCAGAAAAACCTTTTTCAGGGAAACTCAAAGCCATTGATTTAGATTGCAATCACATTCCCGATGCCGCCATGACGCTAGCCATACTCGCTTTATTCGCAGAAGGTACGACAACATTACGTAACATCGCTAGCTGGCGCGTGAAAGAAACTGACCGCATTGCCGCTATGGCGACCGAATTGCGAAAAGTGGGCGCTATTGTGGAGGAAGGCGCTGACTATATTCAAATCACACCACCAGCCAAGCTCATACCAAATGCGGTGATAGATACCTACGACGACCACCGCATGGCAATGTGCTTTTCATTAGTGAGCTTGGGCGGCGTGCCGATTACCATTAATGACCCAAAATGCGTGGCAAAAACTTTCCCTAACTATTTTGAAGAGTTTGCAAAAATTGTCAGCTAATCAAAGCATTCCTGTGATCGCGATTGATGGCCCTTCCGCCAGCGGTAAAGGCACAGTTGCTCAGTTAGTCGCACAGAAGCTTGGTTTTCACTATTTGGATTCTGGTGCTCTATATAGAATCGTCGCACTTGCCGCGCAGCAAAATAACATCGCTTGGGATAATGCAGATGCACTGGGCAAACTGGCAAAATCGCTAGAGATTCAATTTAAAGACGGTGAAATTACTCTCAATAAGACCATCATCACCGAAGCGGTAAGAAGTGAAGAAATGAGCCGTGGCGCGTCTGAGGTGGCGGTTCATCTGCAGGTGCGCGATGCATTGTTTGATTTGCAGCAAAGCTTCAGAAAAAAGCCTGGCTTGGTAGCCGATGGCCGCGATATGGGTTCTGTTGTTTTTACCGATGCAAAACTCAAAATATTCCTCACTGCCAGTGTGGAAATTCGCGCAGAGCGTCGCTTTAAGCAGCATTTAAATAATGGCTTAAGCGTAAATTTTGATCAAATTTTGCACGATTTACAACAGCGCGATTTGCGTGACAGTCAGCGTAGTGCTTCACCACTCGTACAAACACCAGATGCTGTGCTTTTAGACACTAACCATCGCAACATTGAAGAGGCCGTGGAATTTGTTCTCACCACGTATAAAAATATTTCTTAGAATTAATGGGTTATTTGCATAAAAATGTTTTAAGTCATTGAACATAAGCTATTTTTTGTGTAGTATGCACGGTTCGTGTTATGTTTTTGACTTAATATTCAAGTTGCATAACTTTTAATTAACTGCCCCACTGCTAGGTGGGAAATTTTAGGTACTTTTTTTAATGGCTTCTACTTCTAAATCAACTCCATCATCTTCAATGGAATCCTTTGCCGCGCTTTTTGAAGAAAGCTTAGCGCGCCAAGAAATGCGTTCTGGCGAGGTTATCACCGCCGAAGTAATCTCAATCGATAGCGACCACGTCATTGTGAACGCTGGTCTTAAATCTGAAAGCGTGATTGACGCTAACGAATTCAAAAATGCTCAAGGTGAGCTTGAAGTTGCTGTAGGCGACTTTGTAAAAGTATGTATCGAAAAGCTGGAAGATGGTTTTGGCTCTACGCAACTTTCTCGCGAAAAAGCGAAGAAAATGGAAGCTTGGCTTGATTTGGAAGATGCAATGAACGAAGGCCGTGTAGTTAAAGGCTTTGTAAGCGGTAAAGTTAAAGGCGGCTTACGTGTTTCTGTTAACGGCATCATGGCTTTCTTGCCTGGCTCATTAGTGGATGTGCGCCCAGTAAAAGACACCACACCATTCGAAAACAAAGAGTGGGATTTCAAAGTTATTAAATTAGACCGCAAGCGTAACAACATTGTGGTTTCTCGCCGTGCTGTGATGGAAGTAAGTGCTGGTGCAGACCGTGAAGCATTGATGGGTTCATTAGTTGAAGGTGCAACAGTTAAAGGCATTGTTAAAAACATCACTGATTACGGTGCGTTTGTTGATTTAGGCGGCATTGACGGTTTGCTACACATTACTGATTTAGCTTGGCGCCGTGTAAAACATCCATCTGAAGTATTAACAGTAGGTGAAGAAGTAGAAGCAAAAATCTTGAAATTCGATCAAGAGAAAAACCGCGTTTCATTAGGTATCAAACAACTAGGCGATGACCCATGGGTTGCCTTAACACGTCGTTACCCAGTAAGCACGCGCTTATTTGGTAAAGTATCTAACTTGACTGATTATGGTGCGTTTGTTGAAGTAGAACCAGGCATTGAAGGTTTGGTACACGTTTCAGAAATGGATTGGACCAACAAAAATATTCACCCAGGCAAAATTGCACAATTAGGTGATGAAGTTGAAGTGATGATTTTGGAAATTGATGAAGAGCGTCGTCGTTTATCGCTTGGTATGAAGCAATGTAAAGCAAATCCATGGGATGATTTCTCTGCAACACATCACAAAGGTGATAAAGTAGCTGGCCAAATCAAATCAATTACCGACTTTGGCGTGTTTATTGGTTTGCCTGGCGGCATTGATGGCTTAGTGCATTTGTCTGATTTATCTTGGACACAAACTGGCGAGGAAGCTATTCGTAACTTTAAAAAAGGGGATGAGTTACAAGCAGTTATCCTAGCTATTGATGTAGAAAAAGAACGCATTTCTTTAGGCGTAAAACAACTGACTGAAGATCCATCAGGCGCAACTCCTTCACTTTCTTCATCAGAAGATAAAGCTGCTAAACCAAAAGCTAAATCTGCAAAAACTAAAGCCGAAGATACTAAGGCAGAAGACAATGCAGCGGCAGCTGGTACAACTAATCTTGGCGCATTACTAAAAGCCAAAATGGATAGCAAAAAGTAGAATATATAGTAAAAATTAATCGTCTTAATTAAGTTAAACTAAAGGCAAGTATAAGCCATGACAAAATCTGAATTAATTAATTTGCTCGCTGAGCGCTTTCCACAATTAGTGGTAAAAGATGCAGAACTATCAGTTAAAGCCATTTTAGATGCAATGACAGACAATTTATCGACTGGTGAGCGCATCGAAATCCGCGGCTTTGGTAGTTTTAGTTTGAATTACCGTCCGCCTCGCTTAGGTCGCAACCCTAAAACTGGCAGTAAAGTGCAAGTACCTGCTAAGCATGTCCCACACTTTAAAGCAGGCAAGGAGTTACGTGATAGAGTTGATTCAGCGGAGTAAAATTTAGTTTGGTCTTATAAAACGGCACTTAAATCAAGTGCCGTTTTTTTCACCGTTTTTATACCTTTTAGAATGATTAGCTACTAAGCTCAAGCTTAGGTAAAATAGCGTTATCAAAATTAAAGTAAGAATATGACTGTTGAGTTCGAATACTGGTGGTTACTCGTTCTGCCGCTGTTTTTTACATTGGGTTGGATAGCTGCGCGGGTTGATATTAAACAGCTACTATCTGAATCTACCACCCTGCCAGCCGCCTATTTCAAGGGCTTAAACTTTTTAATTAGCGATCAGCATGATAAAGCTGTAGAAGCTTTTTCTGAAGCCATGCAGGCCAATACCGATTCACTAGAGCTGCATTTTGCGCTTGGTAGCTTATTTAGGCGTACAGGCGAAACTGACCGTGCCATCAATATGCACCTTAATTTGCTCGACAAAAAAGAGCTCACCGAAAACCAAAGAAGCGCTGTAAAAGCCGAGCTGGCGCAAGATTACTTAAAAGCAGGTTTATACGACCGCGCCGAAGAATTATTTAAAGGTTTGGACGACACACGTTATCGTCAACCCGCGCTCAATGCCTTGCTGGAAATTTATGTGCGCGAGCGCGAGTGGGCGCAAGCCATTACCACTGCCACAGAGCTGGAACGCTTGTCTGGCGTGCCTTTCAGGGTTGAAATTGCGCAATATTATTGCGAACTGGCGATGAACGAGCTTATCGCACGCAACCAAGATGCGGCGCGTATTCAATTGAACTTAGCTTTAGACGCTAATAAAAGCTGCGTTCGTGCCAATGTTATGCTGGGTGACTTGGAAGCAAGCAACGGTGCGCATCAGGCAGCAATTTCACATTGGAAACGTATCGAATTTCAGCAACCAGAATACTTAGGGTTGGTTGCGAACAAAATGCTCAAAAGCTACAGCGCTAGCGATCAGTTAAAAGCAGGCTTAGCGCAGCTCAATAGTTATTTAGAAACTTATAAACTATCATCACTCTTGTCAGCTTTATATGAAGCCACTTTGGTAGAAGAAGGTGCTGAAAAAGCTGCCAAGCTCGCTAGAAATGAGCTTATTCGACAGCCCAACTTAACTACTTTAGATCAGCTTTTGCAGGCACGCGCCATGGCTGATGAGACTAAAAAGCAAAGCAACAATCAAGACATTCAACTTATGCAACAAACAGTGCGTAACGCCATTGGCAATCGCGCCGCCTTCCACTGCGATCAGTGTGGCTTTCGCGCCAAACAACACCACTGGCAATGTCCGGCCTGTAACGCATGGGAGTCCTTACCTGCCGAGCCCACTGAGGCTATTGCTCGCGAAATGACCATTAATAATAATGCAAAATAATGAAAGTAGAATAATCGTTGCACTGGATTATGCCGATGCAGCAAGCGCACTAAAACTAGTCAATCAGCTAGACCCTGCCTTGTGCAAACTCAAAGTTGGCAAAGAGCTATTTACCGCTACGGGTCCGCAATTGATTGAAAAATTAATTGCAAAAAACTTTAAAGTATTTCTAGATTTAAAATTTCATGATATTCCCAACACCGTGTCCAAAGCTTGCGAATCCGCCAGTAACTTAGGTGTATGGATGTTGAACGTTCATGCCAGCGGTGGCAGTGCTATGATGCAAGCAGCGCTTGAAGGCGTAAGTAAAGCGAGCTACCACCCATATTTAATCGCCGTTACCGTGCTCACCAGCATGAACCAATCTGGGCTAAACGAAATTGGCATTGAAGGCAGCGTAGAAAATCAAGTACTTAAACTCGCCAAACTTACTCATCATGCTAACCTGCACGGCGTTGTTTGCTCTGCGCTTGAAGCTCAACTCTTAAGACAACATCTACCAAATAACTTTTTATTAGTCACACCTGGTATCCGCCCTGCCAATTCAAGCTTAGATGACCAAAGTCGTGTATTAACACCCAGCCAAGCAAAAGAAATGGGCGCAAATTATTTAGTCATTGGTCGCCCTATTACGCAAGCTACTAATCCCGTTGAGACCTTAATCGCTATTAATCAAGAAATTCAAAGTTTCTAGATTTAAGACTTATAATAGGAGATTGTCAACGAAAACAGGTCACTAACGTTTTACAACGGTTATGTTTTAACACACAACAACTTTTTAATAAATATCACCCTAGGGAGAAATAAATGAAAAAAATTCTAATCGCTTTACTTGCCTCACTTGCATTCAGCTTTAGCGCTTTCGCGGCTGTTAACCTAAACACCGCCACTCAAGAAGAGCTTGAAAGCTTAGACGGCATTGGCCCAGTAAAAGCTCAAGCTATTATTGATTATCGCAAAAAAAATGGCGGTTTTAAATCAGTGGATGAATTAGAAAAAGTAGATGGTGTTGGCCCTGTTACTTTACAAAATGTTCGTAAAGATGTCGCTGTAAGTGGTAGAACTACTGTCGTTGCACCAGCTGCTGACAAACCTGCAAAAGATGCTAAAACAGCAAAAGAAACAAAAACAGACAAACCTGCTAAAGTAGAGAAAGCTAAAGATACTAAAGCAGTTGGTACTGAAAAAGCAGCTACTAGCGGCAAAACGACTGACAAGAAAGAAGTAAAAGAAGAAAAAACAAAAGAATCAAAAGAAATAAAAGCTGACAAAAAAGATAAAGAAATGAAAGTTGAAAAATCGGACAAATCTGCTGCTAAAAAAGATGCTAAAGACAAGGAAATGAAAAAAGAATCTAAAGATGACAAGGCTGATAAAGCCAAAAAAGATTCTAAAACTGAAATGACGAAAGAAGAAAAAGATGCTGCCAAGGCCGAGAAAAAAGCTGCCGCAGATAAGAAAAAAGCCGATAAGAAAGCTGCTGCTGACAAGAAAAAAACAGAAGCAAAAAAAGCTGAGTAATTATCCTGTTACACCCAATAAAAAAGCCCCAACTGGGGCTTTTTTATTGTCTCATTAATTATGTTACAAATTAATCATGATGTCCCTCATCATGCTTGTCGTGTCCATAAGCATGGCCTTTGCCATGCTTATGCTTATGACGTTTGTTATGATGATGGCGGCTAGATGACTTAGCTGGTTCAGCAATTACCTTACCTACCACTGCGCCGCCAGCACCACCAACACCTGCACCTACAACGGCTCCCGTACCGCTACCACTTACTTTGCGTCCAACTACGGCGCCTGTAGCACCACCAGCAGCGCCACCAATCACAGCGCCCGTTTGGCCTTCGCCTTTGGTAGTGACCGCCCCGCCAACACCGCCACCCACTGCGCCGCCAATTACCTCGCCTGTGCTGCCACCCAACACACCACCGATTGCCGTGCCAGCTGCTGCGCCTAAACCGCCACCCACGGCAGTTTTGGCATTGCTATCCTCTGCAAATGCATTACTGCTAGCCAATACGCCAGCGATAATTACTGTATAAATTGTCTTAATATTCAACTGAAACTCCTTTAATTATTATAATGCTCTGTTACTTAACACGCATGCCAGCTTTTGCGCCGACATCAGGTGAGAGTATAAAAGGCCCACCAAGTTCATCGCTCGCGGCTAACACCATGCCCTCACTCATGCCAAATTTCATTTTACGCGGCGCAAGGTTCGCTACCATCACAGTCATTCGCCCAACTAAAGTTGCAGGGTCGTAAGCCGATTTAATGCCCGCAAACACTTGGCGTGTTGTTGCCTCGCCAATATCCAGCGTGAGTTTGAGTAATTTTTCTGCACCTTCCACATGCTCCGCATTGACGATTTTAGCGATGCGCAAATCCACTTTGGTAAAATCATCAATCGTTATATACTCAATATCATTCTTGGCTTCAGGAGCATCGCTGGAAGCCAATACCGGTGCGGTTGCTGGCGATGCTGTTTTAACGATTGCGGGCGTAGCGATTAAGTTTTCTTTGTTAGCTTCTGTCATGACTTCTATTGCTTTCGGGTCGATGCGACTGATTAAATGCTTATAAGCAAAAATTTCATGTCCTACAGGAAGCAAGCTCTCACTATCACTCCAACTTAGTGGTTGAATGTTAAGCATTTCTTCAACCTGATAAGCAACTATAGGCAGAACAGGTTTCAAGTAAATTGTAATCAATCTAAAAGCGTTTAAAATGACTGAACAGTTCCAATGAGTTATTTCATCTAATTCACTATACTTCGCTGTCTCCCATGGTTTAACACTATCTACATAATCATTTACTATATCCACTAATTCCATAACTAACCGAATAGCCTTACTAAAATCTCTCGATGCGTATAAATAAGATACGCTGATAGACGACTTTTGAATTCTATCAATAAATTCAATGGGCTGTTTTTTGCCAATATCTGGGTATTTATCAAATATTGGAGAGTCGGGCGGCAATCTTAAAGTCAAGTGCGAGTTAACAGTAATAGTGCTACGACTAAGTTTTCCTTCAAACTTTTTAGTAATAAACCCAGCCGTGCGACTAGCAATATTGATGTACTTCCCCACCAAGTCACTGTTCACGCGTGCAACGAAATCTTCCAGATTCAGGTCAATATCTTCCATGCTACTGTTGAGTTTAGCTGCGTAGTAATAACGCAAATATTCAGGATTTTTAATATGATCTAAATAGCTGCGCGCGGTGATAAACGTGCCGCGCGATTTGCTCATTTTTTCGCCATTCACCGTTAAAAAACCATGCGCGAAAATCTGCGTAGGCTTACGGTAACCGCTATATTCAAGGGTTGCAGGCCAGAATAGTGCGTGAAAATACAAAATGTCTTTGCCGATAAAATGGTACAACTCGGTCGTCGAATCTTGCTTCCAATACTCATCGAAATCGATGCCTTTTTTCTCACACAGGTTTTTAAAACTCGCCATGTAGCCAATCGGCGCATCCAGCCACACATAGAAGTATTTACCTGGCGCATCGGGGATTTCAAAACCAAAATATGGCGCATCGCGCGAAATATCCCAGTCATTCAGGCCATTCTCAAACCACTCGCCCATTTTATTGGCGGCTTCGCCTTGTAACGTTCCGCTACGTGTCCAGTCTTTTAAAAAGTCTTCACATTCTGAAAGTTTAAAAAAGTAGTGTTCTGTCTCTTTACGCACAGGCGCCGCACCAGAAATGGCTGAATACGCATTAATCAGCTCAGTCGGGTTATACGTTGCACCGCATACTTCGCAGTTATCGCCATATTGATCTTTGGCATGGCATTTTGGACATTCGCCTTTAATGAACCTATCTGGCAAGAACATGTTTTTTACTGGGTCGTAAAACTGCTCGATGGTTTTAATAGCAATTTTACCGTTAGCTTTGAGTTTTTTATAAATGGTTTGTGAAAGTACTTTATTCTCTTCCGAATTGGTGGAATAGTAATTGTCGAACTCGACCAAGAATTCTTTAAAATCTGCCGCATGTTCCTTATGAACCGCATCAATTAAGGCTTCTGGCGTAATGCCTTCTTTTTCTGCACGTAGCATAATCGGCGTGCCATGCGTGTCATCCGCACACACGTAATGCACTGTGTGACCTTGCATTTTTTGAAAACGCACCCAAATATCAGTTTGAATATACTCCACCAAATGCCCAAGGTGAATACTGCCGTTGGCGTAGGGTAAGGCTGATGTAACTAGAATTTTTCTCATAAGCGCTATTTTAGCAAAGACGCTGGCTTCTACATAAGTTAAAATGAATTTTTATTAGGCTAATTAAGAATATCCATGGCAATCACTGAACAAAACATCCAAAACGCACTAAAAGAACTACTAGACCCGAATACGGGTAAAGATTTTATTACCAGCAAATCTGCTAAAAATATCCAGATTAAAGGCAATGTGGTTAGCGTGGATATTGTGTTAGGCTACCCCGCCAAAAGTGTGATGGCGGAAGTAAAAGCTTTAGTAGAAAATTATATTAAAAACTTAGATGGTGTAGACAATGTAACCGTCAACATTGGATCAAGAATCGTCGCGCACAAAGCACAGCAAGGCGTCACCCTGTTGCCTAATGTAAAAAATATTATCGCCGTTGCTTCGGGCAAAGGCGGAGTTGGTAAATCGACGACGTCTGTCAACTTGGCGTTAGCGCTTGCGGCAGAAGGCGCAACAGTAGGCTTGCTAGATGCAGATATCTACGGCCCAAGCCAACCACAAATGCTGGGTATTTCGGGTCGACCAGAAAGCTCAGATGGTAAAAGTATGGATCCGATGGAAGCCCACGGCATACAAGCCATGTCGATTGGCTTCTTAATCGACGCAGATACACCCATGGTATGGCGCGGCCCAATGGTAACGGGCGCATTAGAGCAATTATTACGTGAAACAAAATGGCGAGATTTGGATTATTTGATTGTTGATTTGCCACCAGGTACGGGCGACATTCAACTTACACTGGCGCAAAAAATTCCCGTCACAGGCGCGATTATCGTCACTACACCACAGGATATCGCCTTGTTGGATGCGCGCAAAGGCTTGAAAATGTTCGAGAAAGTCGGCATTCCGATTTTAGGCATTGTCGAGAATATGAGTACGCATATTTGTAGCAATTGCGGGCATGAAGAACATATATTCGGCGCAGGTGGAGGACAAAAAATGTGTGACGATTACAAGGTAGATTTACTTGGCTCGCTACCGCTGGATATCAGTATCCGTGAACTTACCGATAGCGGAAACCCGACTGTAATTGCACAACCTGATTCAAAAATAGCAATTATATACAAAGAGATAGCACGTAAAGCCGCGATTAAAATCGCCAATGCATCACTTGACCACAGCAGTAAATTTCCAAATATTGTGATTCAGAATACTTAAAGCTGGATTCTTCGCTTCACTCAGAATGACGGTAGTTACAGAATGATTGGAGTTAAAGTGATATGACAAAAAAACACCACACCGCAGAAAAACTCATCGGCTCCAGCTATGAGGCGATGGATGAGCGTACCAAAAAAGTCGCTCGTCATATTACCGAGCGAACCCATATCTCAAGAAATACCTCGGTAGAACAAGATACCAACACTACATTTGGGCAACGCGCCGCGGATGCCGTCGCCAAATTCGGCGGTTCTTGGTCATTTATTATTTTATTCGGTGTGGTGCTCGTGTGCTGGGTCATTTTAAATTCGTTTATTCTGGTGAATTACAACAAAACGTTTGACCCCTACCCTTATATTTTATTGAATTTATTTTTGTCGATGTTGGCTTCTATCCAAGCGCCGATTATTTTAATGTCGCAAAACCGGCAAGCGGAAAAAGATCGCCAAAATGCCGAACATGATTACGAGGTGAATTTAAAAGCAGAGTTAGAGATTATGCTATTGCACGAAAAAGTAGATTTATTGCGTGAAGGCCAATGGAGCGAGCTCATCGCCATTCAGAAAGAGCAATTAAGACTATTAGGGCATTTGATTGAGAAAAACAATTTACTAGAAGAAAAAAATAAGTAATTTATTTCAAATCCACATCGTGACCGCAAGGGTCATGCCCGCCAAGTGCCCGCTGCTACGTAGCGACCTTGACGTCATAGCAATACACATCCACGCCACATTCAGGTGTAATTAAAGTAGCAGGAATTACCACCCCACTCCGCCAGCTATCGACTGCTTGCTGCTTGCTTGCACCTGTGACCAAAAACATGGCAGCCTTTGTATTATTTAAACGGTTTTGGCTCATAGTGACACGTTCTGCTGGCGGTTTTGGCGAGTTAAATACGGACACCGCATCTGCGCTGTTATCTACCACATGATTTGGAAACAAACTTGCAGTATGGCCATCTTCACCTAAGCCAAACAGCACCAAATCAAAAGCACCAACATTTGCCAGTGTTTTTGAGTAAGCTTTTGCGCCTTCAATTGGACCAAGCTCACTTGGTATATTATGAATTTGATTTTTTGGCACAGCTACATGACTTAACCATACTTGCTCTACCATTAAACTATTACGATCTTCATGATCTGCTGGCAGACAGCGGTCATCGTTAATATAGATGTGCCATTTAGACCATTCTGCTGGCATATCGCGCAATAATCGATAAATTGCCCTAGGCGTATTGCCGCCAGCCAGCACGATAGAAAACTGTCCATTTTTAGTAATAGCTTCTTGAGCGTTTTGCATAATAGCATCGCAAACAGCATGCCTTAGCGTATCGATACTTTCAAACTGTTTCCATCGTGTATTGCTAGGGATATTATTGCTTTGTATCATCTATTGTTTCTCATATAAAAAATTTAGATAAAAATTCAGGGCGCATTTGACACTAAATCGAAAAAAATGTCATGCATTTTTAAGTGTTTTTTAAAGCTAATCATTGTGCGGCATTGCCACCATGCATTATTATATCGGCTTATTGATAAGGATATTTAATGATCATCAAAGATAATGAAGTGGCTGATATCTCCACCCTAACTGGCGATATGCGGGCACACATTTTTCGCCCTGCTGCACCTGGTAAATATCCCGCTGTATTAATGTATTCTGAAATTTTTCAAATTACAGGGCCCATTCGTCGCACGGCAGCAATGCTTGCAGGCCATGGATTTATTGTCGCCTGCCCTGAGATATATCACGAGCTTGAGGCTGCAGGCACCGTGCTTGCTTATGATACAGATGGCACAGCACGCGGCAATGCACATAAAATTACAAAAGAAATCGTAGCTTATGATAGCGATGCACGCGCAGTGCTAGATTATTTAAAATCGCGCGATGATTGCACTGGTAAGCTTGGCGTGATGGGTATTTGCATTGGTGGTCACTTAGCGTTTCGTGCTGCGATGAATACCGATGTACTCGCAACGGCTTGTTTTTACGCAACGGATATACATAAAAAAAGTTTAGGCTTAGGTCAAAACGACAATTCACTAGAGCGGGCTGGCGAAATTAAGGGCGAGCTTTTGCATATTTGGGGGCGCCAAGACCCGCATATTCCGCTTGAAGGCCGCAATTTAGTTAAAGCTCGTCTTGAACAAGTTGGTGCCAAATACACTTGGCACGAAGTTAATGCGCAACACGCTTTTATGCGTGATGAAGGCCCACGCTATGACCCAGCAATTGCATTTCAATGTTGGGGGATGGTCTTGGAACTATTTCATCGTCGTTTAGGCTGGGGTGACCTTGATATGGAAACAGACGGAAAGCCTGCGGAAAGTCGTCACTGATAGCATACATTATTACAACGTAATCAAAATTCAATCTCGAACCAACTCTAACCCACAAGGTGGTTGGTTCACCATCCTCTACAAAAGGTAACAACAATGAAACTAGCAATGTTAGGTTTAGGCAAAATGGGTGGCAACATGGCTGCGCGTTTGCTACGTCACAAAATAGAAGTCGTTGGTTTTGATTTCAATCAGGAATTCGTCAATAATTTAGTCGAAAAAGAGGGCATGGTTGCAGCAAGCTCTGTAGCAGATGCCGTCAGTAAACTAGATGGTCAAAAAATAATCTGGATGATGTTGCCCGCGGGCGATATTACCGAAAATCAAATTAAAGATTTAATTCCTCTATTAGGTAAAGGCGACATCATTGTCGATGGCGGTAATAGTAATTACAAACACAGTCAACGTCGCGGCGCAACGCTGGCAGAGCATGGCATTGGCTTTGTTGACTGCGGCACTTCAGGTGGCGTTTGGGGCTTGGATAACGGCTATTGCCTTATGTATGGTGGCGAGAAACAATATGCAGATGTGTTAGTGCCTTATGCAAAAGCATTGACACATGCAGACCGTGGTTGGGCACACGTTGGCCCTGTCGGCAGCGGCCATTTCACCAAAATGCTACACAACGGTATTGAATACGGCATGATGCAGGCGCTGGCAGAAGGCTTGGATTTGCTAAAAGGCAAAGAAGAATTCAACCTAGACCTGGCTCAAATCACTGAGCTATGGCGTCATGGTTCTGTTGTGCGTAGCTGGCTGCTCGACCTAACAGCAGAGGCACTGAAAGCTGACCAAACATTAGATGGTGTTGCGCCTTATGTCGCCGATAGCGGCGAAGGCCGCTGGACGGTAGTTGAAGCGGTTGAGCAAGGCGTTGCAGCACCAGTACTCACAGTAGCTTTACAGGCTCGCTTCAGAAGCCAAGATGCAGATGGTTACAGCTATAAACTATTATCCTTGATGCGTAATGCTTTTGGCGGACATGCTGTAAAATCATCAAAATAATGTATTGAAAGTGACTATATGACTAAAAAAATCGACCCTTGTACTTTAGTGTTATTTGGCGCAAGTGGTAACTTATCGCGCGTAAAGCTTATGCCCGGCTTGTTTCGCCTAGATGCAGCTGATCGTTTGCCAGATCATATGGTCATTCTTTCCGTTGGCCGTGGCGAGGTGTCACGTGAAGCATGGCAAGCTGAAATCAAGGGCATGTTGGATGCCAAATTCAAAAATGGCTATGATCAAAATGTATATGAGCGCTTTATTGCACGTAATCATTACCATGCAAATCCACCAACTGACCCCGAAGCATTCACCAAAATGAAAGCTGTATTGTCTAATGAAAGTATATTTCCACAAAACTTTGCCTATTTCTTATCAGTACGTCCAACTGATTTTGCACCCGTTGTCGAACAGCTTTCAGGCGTAGGCTTACTAGATGAGAGCAAATACTGGCGTCGCGTGTTGATTGAAAAGCCATTTGGCACTGATTTACCAAGTGCGCAAGACTTGCAAGCAAAAATCACTAAGCATTTAAAAGAAAGTCAGATCTACCGTATCGACCATTATCTAGGTAAATCTGCATTACAAAACGTAATGCTTACGCGCTTTACCAATGCTATGTTCGAACCCATTTGGAATAATCAGCACATCGATCATGTACAGATTACCAATAATGAAATTTTAGGGGTAGGTGAACGTACAACATTTTACAATAGCACTGGGGCTTTAAGGGATATGGTGCAAAGCCACTTGTTACAAACACTGGCTTTAGTGGCGATGGAAAAACCTAAAGACTTGAGTCCTGAAAGCATCCGTGCAGAAAAAATCAAACTACTTGAATCTATTCGCCCTATTCCCATCAACGAGCTTAGCAAACACGCTTTTCGAGCACAATATGCGGCTGGGCGTGTGTGTGTGGCAGATGGCCATGGCGAAAACGTGCATGGCTATTTAGAAGAGTTGGCAAGAGAAGGCGTGGCAGATAGCGTAACCGAAACTTATGCTGCGCTGAAACTGTTCATTGATAACCCTCGCTGGAAAGGCGTTCCCTTTTATGTACGTACCGCAAAACGGATGCATGAAGGCAACACCGCTATTTCTATTCGCTTTAAAAAAGCGCCAATGCAATTAGTGGAAGGTCAGCACAAAAATTGGCTCACACTCAATATTCAACCGCGTGAGTGCATCAAGATGGAAATCGAATCTAAAATTCCAGGCTTAGATATCGCCACACGTACACTTAGCATAGACGCGCCTCAACGCCAAAAAGTAGACGAAACTATTGATTCTTATGAATCACTCATGCTTAATTTGATGGAAGGTGATCCATCGCTTTATCTACATATTAGCGAAGTTGAAGCACAATGGCGTTTGATTGACCCTGTAGTTAAAGCATGGGTGGCAGATAAATCACCCGTACATCAATACAAGGCTGGCAGCCGCGACCCAGAAGAGTCTAGTGTGATTTTTGAAGCTAAAGATCAGTTTTGGCGCTATAGCATTGAATTAGGTGGCGATAAACATTAAGTAAAAACTAAAATAAATTACAAATAACACGTTATTTATTGTTATTATTTGCACTCATCAAAAGCGGGGTATTAACTCCGCTTTTTTACCTTAACGTTGGAATAACTTATGAGCATTAAATCAGACAAATGGATACGCCGTATGGCGGAGCAACATGGCATGATAGAGCCGTTTGAGGCAAATCAGGTCAAACAAAATGCCAGCGGCGAACGCATGGTGTCTTATGGCACTTCAAGCTATGGCTACGATATACGCTGTAGTAAAGAATTTAAATTGTTTACTAATATTAACAGCACAATTGTTGACCCCAAAAATTTCGATCCAAATTCATTTGTTGAAGTAAATGCAGATTTTTGTATTATTCCACCTAACTCATTTGCATTAGCACGCACCGTAGAATACTTCCGTATTCCGCGCAATGTACTCACGATATGCCTGGGTAAATCAACTTATGCAAGATGTGGGATTATTGTGAATGTGACACCTTTCGAACCAGAATGGGAAGGTTATGTCACGCTAGAATTCAGCAATACAACACCTTTACCAGCGAAAATCTATGCGAATGAAGGCTGTGCGCAAGTGCTGTTTTTTGAAGCAGATGATGATGATGTATGCGAAACCAGCTACAAAGACCGCGGCGGTAAATATCAAGGCCAAGTTGGCGTGACCTTACCTAAGATTTAAATTAAGGAAATTTAATGAAGTTTCGTTTTCCAGTTGTTATCATCGACGAAGATTTTCGCTCTGAAAACTCATCTGGGTTAGGCATCCGTATGCTTGCAAAGGCTATCGAAGCTGAAGGTTCTGAGGTTTTGGGCGTTACTAGTTATGGTGATTTAACTTCGTTCGCTCAGCAGCAAAGCCGTGCATCGGCATTTATACTTTCGATTGACGACAACGAAATTGTTGAAGAAAACCAAGATGCTTTAGATAATTTACGCAAATTTGTCGATGAAATTCGCTATCGCAATGAAGAGATTCCTATTTTTTTGCATGGTGAAACACGCACTTCACGGCATATTCCAAACGAAATTCTACGCGAACTTAACGGTTTTATTCACATGTACGAAGATACGCCAGAATTCGTTGCACGCTATATCCTACGGGAGGCGCGTACATATTTAGATAGCCTTGCCCCACCGTTTTTTAAAGCGCTGACTGAATACGCAGCAGATGGCTCCTACTCGTGGCATTGCCCTGGTCACTCTGGCGGCGTAGCATTTTTAAAATCACCCGTTGGCCAAATGTTTCATCAATTTTTTGGTGAAAACATGCTTCGTGCAGATGTCTGTAACGCGGTAGATGAACTTGGTCAATTACTTGATCATACAGGCCCAGTCGCAGCTTCTGAGCGCAATGCAGCGCGCATTTACAACTGCGACCATTTGTATTTTGTCACCAACGGTACTTCTACAAGTAACAAAATGGTGTGGAACAGCACTGTTGCTCCAGGCGATGTGGTGGTGGTCGATCGCAATTGCCATAAATCAATTTTGCACGCCATTATTATGACGGGGGCAATCCCTGTATTCTTGATGCCGACACGCAACCATTTTGGCATCATAGGACCGATTCCAAAAAGTGAGTTTGAATGGGCCAATATTCAAAAGAAAATTGACCGTAATCCGTTTATCGTCGATAAAAAAGCCAAACCACGTGTACTCACCATTACGCAATCCACCTATGACGGGGTTTTATATAATGTAGAAGAAATTAAAGACATGCTGGATGGCAAAATCGATACACTGCATTTTGATGAAGCATGGCTACCGCATGCCACGTTCCACGACTTTTATGGTGATTATCACGCCATTGGTGAAGGCCGCCCACGCTGTAAAGAAAGCATGGTTTTTTCTACGCAATCAACGCATAAATTGCTAGCAGGATTGTCTCAAGCTTCACAAATTCTGGTGCAGGATGCCGAAAATAACAAATTAGACCGCGACGTATTCAACGAGTCTTACCTGATGCACACCAGCACCAGCCCACAATACTCCATTGTCGCCAGCATTGACGTAGCCGCCGCCATGATGGAAGCTCCCGGTGGAACAGCTTTAGTTGAAGAAAGTTTAATGGAAGCTTTAGATTTTCGCCGCGCCATGCGCAAAGTGGATGAAGAATGGGGTGCAGACTGGTGGTTTAAAGTATGGGGGCCAGATGACTTAAGTGAAGAAGGTCTAGAAGAACGTGAAGCGTGGATGCTACATGCCAACGATGATTGGCACGATTTTGGCGACTTAGCACCTGGCTTCAACATGTTAGACCCGATTAAAGCAACCATTGTCACGCCAGGTTTAGACATTAAAGGTAACTTCTCAGATAAGTTTGGCATCCCCGCCGCAATTGTCACTAAATACTTGGCGGAGCACGGTGTAATCGTAGAAAAAACAGGCCTTTATTCATTTTTTATTATGTTCACTATCGGCATTACCAAAGGTCGTTGGAACACCCTTGTGGCGGCTTTACAGCAATTTAAAGATGACTACGATAAGAACCAACCACTTTGGAAAGTATTGCCAGAATTTATACAAAAGCAACCACGTTACGAAAAAGTGGGGTTGCGCGATTTGTGCGACCAGATTCACGCGGTATACAAAGCCAATGATGTGGCGCGCTTGACTACTGAGATGTATTTATCAAATATGGTGCCCGCCATGAAACCAACAGATGCCTTTGCTAAAATGGCGCATCGTGAGATTGACCGAGTGCCAATTGATGAGCTTGAAGGGCGCGTGACAGCTGTGCTACTCACGCCCTACCCACCTGGCATCCCGCTATTAATCCCTGGTGAGCAATTCAACAAAGTAATTGTTAGTTACCTAAAATTCGCACGTGAGTTTAACGAGAAATTTCCAGGCTTCGAAACAGACAATCATGGATTAGTGAAAGAGGTTGTTGATGGCAAAGCTGTCTATTACGTAGACTGCGTACAAAACTAGCCATTTTACAAAGCATCCTTAAGCTATAGCCTAAATGGGCTATAGCGCACTGTCCCACTAAGACCTATCATCATCGATAGGTTTTTTTATTTCGATGAGTGCTTTTTTCCGTAATTCTCGATAGTTTTAGGCCTGTAAATTGCAACTTCTCACCTAACAATTATCTTAAATTATGTGTCATCTTTGTACTTGAGGCGATATTTTGTATACCAAATCACCAACTAATTATCTTGCATTCAGAACCTTAGTTACAGTCATAGGTTTTTTTCTATGCGCCGAAAGCAAGGCAGCAGATTTTATTGCTGCTGTGGGAAACCCACTAGATGCTGAGATAACTACAATGAGTTTGGATGCAGCTGATATTAATATTGACACTAAAAGCGAAATCGCTACGGACACACTTTCAGATAATGCTTTGGTTGCTATTGAAGCTATCGACAGTGAAACCAAAGACTCATCAACAGTAATTGTAAATACGCCTAGCGCACAAATTAACTCTTCGCAAAAAACTTTTTCATCTCCACTTAAAAACCCTTACTCACAATTAGTAAACTTAGCCTTAAATGGCAAAGGGGTCAACGGCGTGCGAAACTATGCAGAAGCTGCCGACCAATATTGTCGTGAGGCGCGCGACCACAACGATGCGAATGCACAATTTGCTTTAGGTTGGATGTATGTGAATGGCCGTGGCGTTGAAAAAAATGAAGATATTGCTGCCCTATTCTTCTCAAAAGCAGCCTCGCAAGGTCATACTAGCGCCAAAAACTGGCTCGCTAGTAGCCAAGGTAATGCAAGTTTGGCAACGCCACCACAGTGTATGTCACCAGCACAACCAACTATTACTACTAATAATAGCCAAGGAAAAACACAATCAGCGACTAATGCTTTATCTTTTTATTCAAAAGGCCCTATTTATAAGCTTGTTGCCAAAATTGCCCCAAAATTTAAGATTGAAACTGATTTGGCCATGGCATTTATTGCTGTTGAATCTGGTTTTAATCCAAAAGCGACATCACCAAGAAATGCGCAAGGTTTAATGCAGCTCATCCCAGAGACTGCCGCAAGGTTTAATGTAAAAAATGCTTATGACCCTGAACAAAACATCAACGGAGGCCTAGCTTATTTGCAATGGTTATTGACTTATTTTGAAGGTGACGTCGAGCTGGTTGCTGCAGCCTATAACTCAGGTGAAAATGCGGTAGAAAGATACAAAGGTGTGCCGCCTTACCCAGAAACAAGAAAATATGTGAGAAAAATTGCTTCCCTCTATAAAAAATCCTATCACCCTTATCGTGCAAGTTCAGACTTAAGCAAAAAGTCTAGCTTCACCAAAATATCAGGTTAAGCACTTAGGGCTAAATTTTCTCATTTACACGCTCGTAAACTAAATCATGGTAAAGCAATCCATTTTTGCTCTTATGTGCTGTTCGGCCAGTTTCGTTCCAGACAGATAAATCAACCATTGGAAAATAAGCATCGCCTTCAAACTCTGCATGCACTTCTGTAATATAAAGTCTAGCTGCGTGTAATAAGCCTTCTTTATACAACTCTGCCCCGCCGATAACAAAAGGCTCAACATCGCTAGCACATAGCATTAATGCGGCTTCTAGCGAATGTGCAATATGCGCACCTTCAATCTTGTAGTTCTTATTTCGAGTGACTATCACCGTGGTGCGTCCTGGTAGCAATCGTCCTAGCGACTCATAAGTCTTACGCCCCATAATAATATGATGCCCCGTTGTAAGCGCACGAAAGCGCTTTAAATCTTCTGGCAAGTGCCACGGCAAGGTGTTTTTGTGGCCAATAACTCTGTTATTAGCAAATGCGACGATAAGAGAAAGTGCTGTCATAAGAGTATTATACTAGGCTTATTATGAGTTTATATCAGTCAGCCCTAACGCATTTATTGGTTTACCGTGAAATTTTTACTCACTTGAATTGTCAATAACAGCTTGCAAATCACTTACCCAAAATCATTTTTAAAGCTTTTACTAATAGGCTTTGCATTAGCTATGTTGCCATTGCTAGTGGCGTTTGTGAATGCCAATCTTTATTTTGGGAAACTCAGCAAACAAAGTTTATTTAATATGTCGCAGGCAGTAGAAACTACCCGCGTAAGCCGCATTCTGATTGAAGAACTTGCAGTAATGGAGCGTAGTGCACGACAGTATTTTGTGTTGCATGATAAGGTATTACTTACGAATTATCTACACGCGCACGAGAGGTTTAGCAAAGCAATTGTTGGCTTTTCACAGCTGCCCATGGCAAAACCGCTATTACCAGAGCTATCAACATTTGCGAAGCAAGAAATAAACTTATTTACCTCTATAAATCAGGCGCCTGCATTGATAACTTTTGACCAAAATATGATTGATTTATTCTCCAGCTTAAGTAATCAAGCAAATAAAATTATTAATGAAAATAATAGCTTAATAGATAAAGAATCCGCTAATTTTAAAGCTAAGGTTTCTCACACTCAGCAAGTGTTGTTTTGGCAAACACTCACATTAATTCCACTAGCAATTTTAATTGCTGGCCAGATTACTTGGATGATTGCTAGACCGATACGACGTATGGATGCGGCAATCCATCAACTTGGGCAAGGCAATTACGAACACGATATTGAAATTAGCGGGCCTGGCGATTTACGCCAACTTGGGTTTAGATTGAATTGGTTGCGAACCGAGCTAAAAGACCTGCATCAGCAAAAACAACGATTTTTACAACAAGCTTCACATGAGCTTAAAACGCCACTCACTGCCATAAGAGAAGCCAGCGAGCTGTTAAATGACGGGGTTGCAGGCAAGCTCAATCAACAGCAGAACGAAGTAATACACATATTGCGTGATAATAGCCTGCGGCTACAAAAGATGATTGAAAATCTGCTAAGTTATACAGAAATTCAATTTAACTCATTGCAACTTAATGTATCAAAAATAACTCTTAAGGATGCTATTAATGAAGTTATACAAGCTTACGCGCTCACCATTACAACTAAAAATATTGCCTTAAATGTAAGTATTGACGATATTACTATGCAGGTGGATATCCAGAAATTGCGTACCGTGCTAGATAACCTTGTTTCCAACGCAGTTAAATTTACACCTAATATGGGTGGGATTCACATTCATGCAACACAATCTAAATCAATGATCACCATAGAAGTAATAGACACCGGCCCAGGTATTGGAGAAACGAATAAGGATAGACTTTTTGATCCATTTTATCGTGGCGAGCAAAGCCATAATGGCTTAATTGCTGGCAGTGGGTTGGGTCTGTTTATTGCAAAAGAAGCGGTGAACACACTTAAAGGTGAAATTATCCTAGTACCAACACACATTGGTGCCCATTTTAAATTACAACTTCCTAACACTGAGGTTTTTATCGGTGCTTAATACTATGAAAATTCGCACTTTACTCATTTTACTATTTCTTTGCTTAAGCTCTGTTTCCTGTGTTAATCCTGCAGTAAAAAATAGCAATGGAGTAAAAGTTATCCCAACCAAAAATAATGATGCGAGTGAGTTTTTAAATTTCGCAGAAGCATTTTCAAATTTGTCTCCTGAAGCACAAAAACAGGAACTGTTAACCACCAATCAAACGTTAGCGAGCAATCCAAATGATTTGTTGCATCGCATGAAGCTGGTCATGATCTATGGTTTACCAAGTAGCAATTTGCTTGACGCACCTAAAGCGCAGAATTTATTACAGCAGTTATTACAAGAAAACATTTTAGCCAATTCACAACTGTCATTTGCACATTTGCTGTTTGATTATTTAGTGATGAACAATAAAGAGATTAAAAACAATCGAGATGCACAAAAACGCGCTGAATCATTGCAGCAAAAAAACGAAGTATTACAACTTAAGTTAGATACCTCGCAACAAAAACTGGATGAACTTAAAAATATAGAAAAATCGATGGGCGAGCGTGATATTGCGCCAAAAAAATAATTAGGCTAAAAATGACTAAACACATTCTAGTTGTTGATGATGATGCAGATATTCTAAAATTATTAGAAATGCGCCTATGCGCAAGCGGATATCAAGTATCTGCTGCAAGATCGGCCCAAGAAGCACTTTCTTTATTTAGTATGAAACCAGTTGCGTTAGTGATTAGTGATCTGCGTATGCCTGACATGGATGGTTTTGCCCTGTTTGAAGCGATACACCAGCTTAATCCAACTGTGCCTTTCATCTTACTCACCGCACATGGATCGATACCAGAAGCGGTACATGCCACGCAACAAGGAGTCTTTAGCTTTTTATCGAAGCCTTTCGATAGCAAAGACTTGTTACAGCAAGTGGCGAAAGCACTCAAAATCACTACCACCAACTTTAATCAGCAGCACACAGGCGATGAAAGTTGGCGTGACAGTATTATCAGTAGCAGCCAACAAATGCAGAGCCTGCTAAGCCAAGCTAAATTGGTAGCAGCATCAGATGCGAGCGTGTTAATTCAAGGTGAAAGTGGTACCGGCAAGGAGCTTTTTGCGAAGGCAATTCACCAAGCTAGTCAACGCTATGAGCATCCTTTTATCGCTATTAATTGCGCCGCATTGCCTGAAGCCTTGCTTGAGTCTGAGCTATTTGGGCATAGCAAAGGCTCGTTTACTGGAGCGACACGCGACTACCAAGGTTTGATTAAAAATGCGCAAGGTGGCACGCTTTTTTTGGATGAAATTGGTGATATGCCACTTGCCATACAAGCCAAACTGCTGCGCGCATTGCAGGAGCGTGTCATTCGACCCGTAGGTTCTACTAGCCAATTTGAAATTGATGTGCGTGTTATTTGTGCCACCCACAAAAACTTAATTGAAGAAATGCAAGCGAACCGATTTCGAGAAGACTTTTACTATCGCATTAATGTCGTCAGCTTAGAAATCCCCTCACTTAGCACTAGACGTGAAGACATCCCATTGCTAGCCAATTATTTTTTAGCCAATTTAAATAAAAAATATCATAAAAAAATTAATGGTTTTGCCCCGGAGGCGCTTGAAATAATGCTTTTGGCACCATGGCCTGGCAATGTACGGCAATTACAAAATATTATTGAGCAAGTTGTAGTGCTATCCACCACGCCAATTATCACAAGCAAACTAGTACAAAAAGCCTTACAAGATAATATTTTTAGCATGATGTCATTTGATTCTGCTCGTAAAAACTTTGAGCAGCAGTATTTAATAAATTTATTAAAAGCGACTCAAGGTAATGTGACGCAAGCTGCGCGCATTGCAGACCGCAACCGTACCGATTTTTATAAATTACTGCAACGCCACCAAATAAATCCTATTTTGTTTAAAGATTCTCAACCAACAGAATAGTGTCGCACTTTGGCGACAAAAAAAGTCTTTCTTTTTCCTGTACTTAGCAATTTATCTGTAAAAGTTGTCACTCATTTGCGACAAATTATCACATCCTAATTCCTACAAATTTACTTAACCTATTGTTTTTAATATGTAAATTATTGTGGCACAGCAATTGCAATGTATTCATTACTGTATATAACGTGCAGTATCCTTTTTAATTGTTTAGGAGTACATTCATGTTGAAATCACATATTTCAAATCCCGCCTATAAAACTATAGCCATTACTTCATTGGTTAGTTTATTTTTCTGTGGCATCACAGCACAATCTGCAGTGGCAGAAACCAAAACACTAGCTAAAGATATCGTTGCAGAAGCTCCAGCCGATGCTGATTTCAAGAAACTTGACATGAACAGTGATCATAAAATCTCACTTAAAGAGGCCGTGAAAGATAAAACTTTGGCTACCAACTTTGATATGACTGATGCTAACAAAGATGGCAATATCACGCCTGATGAATACGCTAGCTATAAAGCCGCCTCACAGATGAAGAGCCCAGAAAGTGCCCCCGCTGCAAATCCTGTCAATTAATTAAAATAGTTTGCCCTACAATTTTACCCCTTAAATTTGTAGGTTAAGCCACGCTGTTATGCAGTGTGGCTTTTTTTATTGTTTTACTAATACAGATAAAACTCTATATAGTTGACTAGACAGCCACAGCACCTTTGATGGCAGGATGTGGGTCGTAGTTTTCTAGCGTGAAGTCTTCAAATTTAAAACTAAAAATATCACTAACATTTGGGTTGATTTTCATTTGCGGTAAGGTACGAATGTCGCGAGATAATTGTTCATTTACTTGGTCCATATGGTTTGTGTAAATATGCGCATCGCCTAGCGTGTGGACAAAATCACCTAACTTAAGACCGCAAACTTGCGCCACCATCATGGTTAGCAACGCGTAGGACGCGATATTAAACGGCACACCAAGGAATACGTCGGCGCTACGCTGATACAGCTGACAGCTAAGTTTGCCGTCAGCCACGTAAAACTGAAAAAACGCATGGCAAGGCGGTAATTTCATTTGATCCACATCGGCCACGTTCCAAGCACTAACAATCAAACGACGCGAATCAGGATTTTTCTTAATCGCATTGACTGCTTGCGTAATTTGGTCAATATGCGACCCGTCTGGTTTCGGCCAATTGCGCCATTGATAGCCGTACACAGGGCCTAGATTGCCATTTTCATCCGCCCATTCATCCCAAATGCGCACACCGTTTTCTTTTAAATAAGCAATATTAGTGCTGCCTTGCAAGAACCATAACAGCTCATGAATAATCGACTTTAAATGCACTTTTTTTGTAGTCAGCAAGGGAAAGCCCTCGTTTAAATCAAAGCGCATTTGATAACCAAATACTGAAATTGTGCCAGTGCCAGTGCGGTCTTCTTTCTTGTTGCCATGTGTTAAAACATGTTTCAACAGATCGTGATATTGTTTCATATCTTAAAGTGACATTTTCTGTTTAGGTAAAGGTCTATTCACACTATTTGGCTTTTCTATGGTCTGGAGCGGCTCAAACTTTCCGCCACGACATAGTACGCTAAATGGTACGATATCTTGAAACGCTTTCGTATCAACCAAACTCAAGCGCTCTTCATCAGATAGCTTTTCATCCCAATCTAGAATATACAATATGACCAACGAAACCTCGCAATACTGGTTAGAAGTGTACTGTTCACATAGTATGCCACCATACCTTCCCCAGCCCTGTTTTGGATATGGAATACCACAGGTATAACCTATTTCTTCTAACTTTCTCATCGCCTGCCCTATTGACCCAACAGACAGTTGAAGTGGCTCAATTTTTTCTTTTTTAATTTTATCAGCAACCACAAAAGGCTGGTCATACTCAACGATATCACCTGCAGTTGATTCCAAACCCAATAAGCTAAGCGCAAATAGTATAAATGTCGTCAGATATAACTTCTGTCTTTTCATACGTGGCTCACAATAAAAGTTTTAATCGCATCCACACTCGCATCCATCACCGTGAATTTTTGCGGCAAGTCTTCAATACCGTTCAAACTGGCAGGTCTTGATGGCACTTCACCTAGCGCCTCTACCAGCGCATCTTCAAACTTAGCTGGTAGCGCAGTTTCTAGCACCACCATCGGCGTATTTACTTGTCTTAGTTCAAGCGCCACTTTTAAACCATCTGCGGTATGCGTATCAATGACTACATCATATTCTTCTTTGGTGGCACGAATAGTTTTGATACGATTTGCGTGATTACTACTTCCAGATACAAATCCATAGTTGGCTAGTTTTGGCAGAAACGCGGTTAAATCAAATGCACCACCTTTATCAACGCTCGCCCATAACTCGCGCACTTTAGTGGCATCTTTACCAACAAGGTCAAACACGAAGCGCTCGAAGTTAGAAGCCTTGCTAATATCCATTGAGGGGCTACTGGTATGATAGGTATTTGCTGAGCCGCGCGGTCTGTAAACGCCCGTTTTAAAGAACTCATCAAGCACATCATTTTCATTGGTCGCGACAATTAACTTATCTATCGGCAATCCCATCATCCGTGCAATATGACCAGCACACACGTTGCCAAAGTTCCCACTAGGTACTGCAAAATCCACCTTCTGATTGTTGGTTGTCGTGACCGCAAAATAACCCTTAAAGTAATATACCACTTGCGCAACAATGCGGCCCCAGTTAATTGAGTTCACCGCACCGATTTTATATTTTGCTTTAAAAGTGGCATCATTAGAGACTGCTTTTACCATGTCTTGCGCATCATCAAATACGCCTTTTACCGCGACATTAAAAATGTTGTCATCTTGCAGGCTGAACATTTGCGCCGTTTGAAAGCGGCTCATTTTTTTGTGAGGACTCAGCATAAATACGCGTACGCCTTTTTTTCCGCGCATCGCGTATTCTGCGGCACTGCCGGTGTCGCCCGAAGTTGCGCCTAAAATATTAGTAGTTTCACCTTTTTTTGCCAGCACGTATTCAAATAAATTGCCGAGCAACTGCATGGCCATGTCTTTAAACGCCAATGTAGGCCCGTTAGAGAGCGATAGCAAATATAAGTTATCTTCTAGCTTCAACGTGGGTGTAATGTCTTCTGCATTCTGCCCAGCACGGGTAAAGCTGTATACTTCTGCCGTATAAGTTTTATCGATAATCGACTTTAAATCTGAGGCTGGAATATCATCAATTAATCGACTCAGAATCGCAAATGCCAAATCGCGATAATTCATCGCTCGCATGGCAGTTAAATCAGCATCGCTAAATTGCGGGTAAGTTTCTGGCAGATACAAGCCACCATCTGGCGCTAGGCCTCCTAATAAAATTTCACTAAACTGAAGTGCGGGCGATTGCCCGCGGGTGGAAATATATTTCATATGCTAACTAACTTATCGACCTAATTCTTCCATACGGATTTTAATCAATTTGCCGACGATTGCTGACAAGGCTTCAATCTCGGCAATGCCTGCATCCATATTTTTCTCAACCGTGACATGGGTCAATATCACAATGTCGGCTTCGGTTTCGTTATCATCCGGCTCTTTTTGCAACATGGCATCAATCGAAATATTACGGTCCGCTAAAATTTTAGTCACACCCGCTAATACGCCTGGTTTGTCATTGGCCCGCAAGCGTAAATAATAAGCACTATTAATCTCACTGATTGGTAATATTGGCAAATCGACTACGCTATTCGGTTGAAAAGCGAGATACGGCACGCGTGATTCAAAAGCTACATTTTGCAAACGCGCGACATCCATTAAATCGGCCACCACCGCGCTAGCCGTTGGCTCTGCGCCCGCACCTGCGCCGTAATATAGCGTTGGGCCAACCGCATCGCCTTTTACCACTACAGCATTCATTGCACCATTCACATTGGCGATTAAACGTTTTTCAGAAATCAGCGTGGGATGCACACGCAACTCCACGCCTCTATCTGTGCGTTTAGTAATGCCGAGCAATTTGACGCGATAACCCAACTCTTCTGCGTATTTAATGTCAGTCTGTTCTAGCTTGGTAATGCCTTCGGTATACGCGTCGTTAAACTTCATTGGCATACCAAACGCAATCGCCGACATAATAGTGAGCTTGTGCGCAGCATCAATGCCTTCAACGTCAAACGTTGGATCGGCCTCGGCATACCCCAATCGTTGCGCTTCGCCCAGCACATCTTTAAATGCTAAGCCTTTTTCACGCATTTCGGTCAAAATGAAGTTAGTAGTCCCATTAATAATGCCAGCCACCCACTCGATTTTATTCGCGCCTAAGCCTTCTCGCAGCGCTTTAATAATTGGGATTCCACCAGCCACAGCAGCCTCGAATGCTACAATCACACCTTTAGCCTGAGCAGCAGCAAAAATCTCATTACCATGTAAGGCAAGCAGCGCCTTGTTTGCAGTCACAACATGTTTGCCATTTGCAATCGCTTTTAATACCAACTCTTTGCTTAATGTATAACCACCAATTAACTCGACCACCACATCTACTTTTGGGTTACTCACTATCGCAAATGCGTCGTTGGTTACATCCACATTGCCGCCAGTCACCTTCTTGGCGTAGTCGATATTTCTATCTGCCACTTGCACCACATTAATCGCCACGCCTGTACGGCGCGTGATTTCACCTGCATTACGTGTTAAAACCTCGTAAGTGCCACCGCCGACGGTGCCGATGCCCAACAAACCTACATTCAAATACTTCAAGCTTTTGCTCCATCTAATTTTGAATCATGCTTTTTTCTATAATTTTCTAAAAATCTTGCGATACGCTTCATCGCCTCTGTTAGATCATCCACATTGGGTAAAAACACCACACGGAAGTGGTCAGGCGTCTTCCAGTTAAAGCCTGTGCCTTGCACCAACAGTACTTTTTCTTCTAACAATAAATCTAAAATAAATTGCTGGTCGTCTTTGATTGGATAAATTTTAGGGTCTAACTTTGGAAACAAATACATCGCCGCTTTGGGCTTTACGCAAGTCACGCCAGGAATCGCTGTCAGCATGTCATAAGCCAAATCGCGCTGCTTACAGAGCCTACCATCAGGCGCGACCAAATCATCAATACTCTGATAACCACCTAATGCAGTTTGTATTGCTAATTGCCCTGGCACATTAGCGCAAAGACGCATAGATGCTAGCATATTCAAACCTTCAATATAATCGCCAGCATGGTCTTTATCTCCAGAAATCACCATCCAGCCCGCTCTGTAACCACACGCACGATAATTTTTTGATAACCCATTAAACGAAACAAACAATACGTCATCCGCAAGCGAAGCCATCGCTACATGTTTGGTTTCATCGTAAAGCACTTTGTCGTAAATCTCATCCGCAAAAATCACCAAGCCATGATGGCGCGCAATGCCGATAATGCCTTCTAAAATTTCATTTGGGTAAAGTGCGCCCGTTGGGTTGTTCGGGTTAATCACCACAATGCCGCGCGTGTTCGCGGTGATTTTAGATTCAATATCTTTTAAATCGGGCAGCCAACCAGTCGCCTCATCGCACAAATAGTGCCGCGCAGTGCCCCCTGCAAGCGTCACAGCCGCTGTCCACAATGGGTAATCTGGCATAGGAATCAACACTTGATCACCATTATTCACCAGCGCTTGCATCGCCATCACAATCAGTTCAGAAACGCCATTGCCGATGATAATGTCATCGACCGTCACGCCTTTTATGTGCTTGCTTTGGGTGTAATGCATAATGGCTTTGCGCGGCTCAAACAAGCCTTTACTATCGGTATAAACGCCGGATTTTGCCATGTTACGAATCACATCTTGCTGAATTTCTTCTGGCACCTCAAACCCAAACACGCCGGGGTTGCCGATGTTGAGCTTAATAATGCGCTGGCCTTCATCTTCCATTTGGCGGGCGCGTTGCAGCACTGGGCCACGAATATCGTAGCAAACGTTGGCGAGTTTATTGGATTTAAGTAATGGCGACATGAGAGATTTATGATTGCTTTTAAAAGCGCAGTTTATAAAGGTGTAAGTTTACATTAGAATAAGCCTTTCACTCAATGAAAGCCTGCGCGCAAAGCAAGATGAAACTACATTTAACCACTGCCGAAAATAACCATTTAATTACGGGATATGGAGCTGGTTATGTGGAAATTAACAAAGTGCGCCATACTAGCAATTTAATTGTGATGGCGGATAAGTTAATTCTCGATTGGCAAGCGACTGATTTTGCCAGCTTAGTTGAAGTGCATTTTGCGCAAATTGTAACGCTTAAGCCTGAAGTTGTCTTGCTAGGCACTGGCGAAAAACACCAGTTTTTACACCCTAAAATTTTTCAAAAACTTACTGCAGAGGGCATTCCACTTGAATGCATGACCACCGCCGCAGCGTGCAGAACTTATAACTTTTTAATGAGTGAAGGTCGCAATGTTGCGTCTGCTTTATTGATTTGATACTGGCCTGCAAGGCTCATGAATACTAGGATGTATGTTTTTCAGTTTTTGCTTAATCTAAGCTATCTACCCCATCCCAAGCTGGTTCACCCTCTGCGGTCTTGATGTATTTTTTCTGATAAACCTTATTAATGAATAAATTGACTTCTTTAAATTCGGTCAACAATTTATCGCAATCCAGCCTATTTGCCGCGCCACACCTAAACGCCATATCCACATATACATGGTCTGAAGAACCAATATCTATCATCCGTTTAACCACGCTTGGGTGCGCATAATGGCCAGGTTGGGTAAATGCCCATTCAAAATTAGCTTGTTCGTTCAAATTAGACCGCTCACTAGCCACATACCATGGGCCACTGCGCTGCTGCCAACCAAAAGGTTTGGCATTAGGTTTTATAGCAACATCGGTACGCGCTTTAATAGCGCTATAAGCTGCAGCCGTTGTGGGGTAGCCAATAGAGATAACATAGGGAGAGATGACTTGGACGCTTTTTTTAACCTTTTTTTTGCTTTTCTTTTTAGTTGTCGCATCCGCATTAATTGCAGTTAGCGCCATTAAAATAGCAAGTAAGAAAGCGATTGATTTCATGATTAAAAACCCTAAATTTGCAGTGTGCAAATTAACATTTTACACACAACACTTGCTAAAATTGTTGAGCCTTTAACTGTACTCGGCATTCCGCTGGAATGCATGTCCACCGCCGCAGCGTGCAGAACCTATAACTTTTTAATGAGCGAAGGCCGTAATGTGGCGGCGGCTTTGTTGGTTTAGCGCCTTAAATTGATTTAAAATGATGCTCTGGAAGGCGCATGGATATTGGGCTGCAGAGCATCTATTATTGAACTATTTAAGCTCTTTGTTCCAATCTTTATATTTAGGCTCTAACGCTGCGGCCTCTTTATAAAGCTGCTTAGATTTTTCTTTTTGATTAATGTTTGCGTAAAGTCCAGCACGTAAATCATAGATTACTGGCCATACTGCTAAACCATGCTTCTGTATCAGCAGCTCCATTTGTGCTGCTGCATTTTTTATTTTTTCGTCTCTTGGCGTGTTTGGTTGATTACCTGCACGCTCTAGTGCGGTATGTATCCATATAAACAAATTATCAGAGTCAAGCTGTTTTGCAAGCTCCCAAGCACGTTTACTTCTTGCAGATTCTCGGTCGACGTGACTGTAACCCGAAATTCCATCGCCAGTATCTAATCTGATACCTGGCAAGTAACGCATGCGAATGTAAATGCGGGCTGCCGCTTTGTTATCGCCAGCTGCTATAGCTTGTTTGGCAGCTTGCTCTAATTCATTTTCAATTCGCGAGATGCGTTGTTGATTGGCGGCAGTCATTTCTTCATTTTTTAGCTCATCTGATAGCTCAAAGCGAAGGCGTTCGTAAGTTTGAATATAAGGTGCAGTTTCTATGGTTGCATTGGGGTCTCGCTTGAGCGTAACAGTTGCCTCAACACTACTCTTATTACTAGGTACATTAAATTCTAGCTTTTCAGGCAGATATCCTTGCTTTATGAAGGTGTAGCCAAAGTTAGTTGGGTCTGGGCGCTGATATTTATTACCTTCCCCAGTAAAGGTTTGATAATTTATCTGCGTTTTCAGCATGCCTGCACCATCACCCATTTCAAAAATCCGCAAGGCCGATATCGCTTTTTCGCCAAACCAAAGCATATGTTCAGATGTGTTTTTATATCGTGTAGTAACTCGCCATAAATCATTCATTGATAATTGTGAGTCTGGCTCTTTTATATGAGCTGGGTTGGGTTTTATATAGTGCCAAACGGTCACATAGGGAATTGGCTTGCCTGACTCATCTTGCACCTTAATGGTTACATCAATTTTATCGCTCATAAACAATCTCGCATTGCTTGATGTTGAGCTAGCAAAAACAATAATAGCCAAACATAAACAAACTAATGATTTATTCAATTGCAGCCCTTTACCGTTGCGGAGTTAAAGTAAGTTGCAAGCCGTTATCTGTCACGACCATATCTTTCGGGCTGTAGCTAGTGCCGCCAAATGTTAAATCTTCTGGTTTCACGGTATAAAGCGTTAAGCCATTGAGCATTTCGCCTCCCACGGTTTTGGCGAGCGCATTAAATAAATCGTTAAATTTGCCATCTGCGCCATTAAAGCTCATGTTTTCAATTTTTGGTTCATCCAGCACGACAGCGCTGGTGGCGGCATCAAAGCGCAATTTGCCAGAAATGCCAAGTTTCCCCACTAAAGATTGATCAAGTAACTGGCTCGAAAGTTGGCTATCCATGGTGGTGAGCATGCGGCCAGTGGTTTTATCGAAAGTGACGACCGAGTTAGATAAATTTACATCGAACACTTTAAGCAGCGAGATAGGGAGTGCTAACTTCTCGTTGAGTTTTTGTGCGATTTGGTCGCCCGTGACGTTCACCGTGCGGTCGCCGCCCAATGTTGCGCATCCATTTAAAACCAGTGCAAAAAGAATGGCTAAAAAAAACTTCATGCTGCGCTCCTAATTAAAGTGATGCGCTTAGTAACGCGCTTTACAGGTTTTTGGTTGATAACGTTAAAGTCGCGTTAGTTCCACCGAAGCCAAAACTGTTAGAGAGCGCGGTCTCGATTTTGACGTTATCAATACGCTTGGTGGCAATAGGCAAGCCTACTGCAGCGGGGTCAAGGTTATCAATATTAGCAGAAGCAGCGATGAAATTATTTTCCATCATGATCAAAGTGTAAATCGCCTCGTTCACGCCCGCAGCGCCTAGTGCGTGACCGCTGAGTGATTTGGTTGAGGCAATGGCTGGCAATTTGCCATATGCGCCGCCTGTAAACACATTGCTAATCGCTTCCAGTTCTTTGGTGTCACCCACAGGAGTGCTCGTACCGTGCGTGTTGATGTAATCAACGTGGTCGATACCCTCTAGCGCAAGCTTCATGCAGCGTTCTGCGCCCTCGCCGCTTGGCGCGACCATATCGTAACCGTCTGACGTTGCACCATAACCAACAACTTCGGCATAGATTTTCGCGCCACGTTTTTTAGCGTGTTCGTATTCTTCTAACACTACAATGCCGCCACCGCCAGAAATCACAAAACCATCGCGGTCTGCATCGTAAGTACGACTGGCTTTTTCAGGCGTATCGTTATATTTGCTCGAAAGCGCACCCATCGCGTCAAATAATAAAGACATTGTCCAGTGTTCTTCTTCGCCACCGCCCGCAAAAATAATATCTTGTTTGCCCATTTGGATTTGTTCCACGCCGTTGCCAATGCAATGCGCGCTGGTTGAACAAGCCGAACTAATAGAATAGTTAACGCCTTTAATCTGTGCGCCAGTAGCCAAGCAAGCAACGATGCCGTTAGACATGGTTTTGGTGACCATATACGGCCCTACTCTTTTTGCACCTTTTTCGCGGAAAGTATCGGTGGCTTCCAGCATGCTTTCGGTCGAAGTGCCACCCGCGCCGACAATCATGCCAGTGCGTATATTCGAAACCAACTCATGCGGCAATTTAGCATCGGCAATTGCCTCTTGCAGCGCGATCCAGCTGTAGGCATGGCCCTTAGCCATAAAGCGCATCAGTTTGCGGTCTATTAAACCTTCTAAATCTAACTTAACATTGCCCGCCACGTGTGAGCGAAAGCCACGGTCTGCATATTCCTGCTGAAACGTTATGCCAGAGCGACCCTGATATAAGCTATCTTTCACTTCTGATTTATTATTGCCAAGGCTAGAAACGATGCCTAACCCAGTAATTACGACACGACGCATTTCGTGCTCCCTCAAATTAATTCTTTATTCTATTCAACAATTATTAAGAATTTTGTATTAAAAATTGTCAGTTCTGGTAAATAGACCTACCCGCAAATCATTGGCCACATAAATTTCTCGGCCATCTAAACTCATGCTGGCATCTGCCACACCCATCACCAATTTACGCATTATCACGCGTTTTAAATCAATAGTATAAGTTGCCATTTTGGCTGTTGGCAACACTTGGCCAGTAAACTTAACCTCACCAGCACCTAGCGCACGTCCGCGCCCGGGACCTCCAGCCCAACCCAAATAAAAGCCCACCAATTGCCACATCGCATCCAAACCCAAACAGCCTGGCATGACTGGGTCGCCAGTAAAGTGGCAATCAAAAAACCATAAATCAGGTTTAATGTCCAGCTCGGCAATAATTTGACCATTACCGTATTTGCCGCCGTCTGCAGTGATAGAGACTATGCGGTCAAACATCAGCATTGGCGGTAACGGTAATTGCGCATTCCCTTCGCCAAACATTTCACCCCTACCACATTTAAGTAACTCTTCTTTTGTAAAGCTATTTTGTTTTGACATTTAATTTATACTTAATATTTGTTTTAAGATTATCGCTATTTTCGCTGGAAAATGAATTTAACGAAAGTACTATATTTAATACTAGATTTAAAGTGGGTATACAAATCTGTATACACTTACTCAAATTTCATTTAATATAATATTTAATTAGTCTCCAAATTAACCATTTAACTTTTAGGAAAACTCGATGAGCGACCGTCAATTGGCCGACTGGCGTCAACATGCGCTAACTTTAGAAACCGAAGTCAACAAAGTCGTGGTTGGTCAACAAAACCCGATACGTTTAATTACCACCGCAATTTTTGCACGTGGTCATGTATTGCTTGAGGGCGACGTGGGCGTGGGTAAAACCACACTGTTGCGCGCTTTTACCCGTGGCATTGGCGGCGGTTATCAGCGTATTGAAGGCACCATTGATTTAATGCCAAATGATTTGGTTTATCACACCTATTTGGGCGAAGATGGTAAACCGCATGTGAGCGCTGGACCATTGTTGATGAGTGGTGAAAATTTAAGCGTGTTTTTCTTTAACGAGATTAACCGTGCTCGCCCACAAGTGCACTCACTGCTATTACGTGTGATGGCCGAACGCACGCTGTCAGCCTTCAACAAAGAACATGTTTTTCCACACATGATTGTGTTTGCCGACCGCAACCAAGTGGAACGTGAAGAAACCTTTGAAATCCCTTCTGCAGCGCGCGACCGCTTTATGATGGAGATTCCCATTTTAGTACCAAACGATGACGCTATCATGTCTGACTTAATGTTCGATACGCGCTTTCACAATGCAGACGCCTTAATCGACACGGTGAAAGCCGATGTGTTACAGTTTGACCAGTTAAATGGCTTTTCTAGCGTCATTCAAAAAAGTGTAGCGGCATCACCTACATTAGAAAAATATGCGCTTAATTTGTGGAAAGCTACGCGCAATCCAACTGAATACGGTGTAAAAGTCACCAATGTAGACATGACTCGTCTAGTGCTTGCTGGTGCCAGCCCGCGCGGCATGAGCATGATGTTACGTGCAGCCCGCGTAAACGCGTGGCTAAACGAGCGCACGGCCATTACACCAGACGATATTCATGCAGTATTTCACGCGACGGTGGCTCATAGAATAGTATTTAGCCCTGTGTATGAAATGCGCCGCACCGAGATTGCGCGTGAGATGTTGAGTAATATCATCAATGCAGTTGCCGCACCTTAAAGCCAAGTTTCATTACATCCATGCTACTTTGTTATCTTACTCGCGCAATGCTTAATGTACTTCAATGTATGATTTACGCTTTGCGCTCGCTTGATGCCTCGTATCATGTTCCAAATGAAAATGGCTGGGCAAAATAATGATTGAGGATATCAAAGAGTTTAGTTATCACATCGGCTGGCGCAACCGCGGCCGCCATCCTGGCCGCCATGCCAGCACGCAACGTGGCATGGGCATGGAGTTTATTGGACATACTTCATTACTAAACTATCCCGATCCGCGCCGCATCGATTTGCGTCAAACCCTGCGCGATCCGATGGAGCAAGTCTATGTACGCTTATTTAACCAAAAAAGCGCCACGCCAGTTTTTGTGATTTGCGATTTATCAGGCAGCATGAATTTTGGTGCAAAAGAACGTAAAATTCGCAAAGCGGCAGATATTGCAGAATCGGTCGCACGATCTGCCACGCGCAACGCCGACCCATTTGGCTTTGTGGGCTTTGACGATGTGGTGCGTGAAGATTGGATTAGCACCGTTTCTTTCAAATCGCATCGCGCCATTGAGTTAGCAGAGCGCCTAAAAGAATATCATCCAGCGCCGGTTTCTGGTGCAGGCATTGGCGATGTATGGCGCTATTTGCCGCGTGAGCGTTCGCTGGTATTTATGATTTCAGATTTTCATATGCCGCTACCGCAACTAGAAGGCGCGCTATCTAACTTAACGCGCCACCACATCGTACCCGTAGTGCTGTGGGATGCAGATGAATACACAAATCTACCCGAAAATGGCATTACCGCAGTCACCGACCCAGAAACTGGAGCACGACGCACACTATTTTTACGAAAAGATTATCGTAATCGCATTATTGAAGCATTTGAAGCGCGTCGCGCGGCAATTTATAAAATCTTTATGGAATTTGATATGCCGCCATTTTATGTGGAAGGCGATTTTGACGCTGATATGCTCACCGAATATTTTCACCAATTTGTAGCCGCCTAAGCCAATAAATAAAACTTATGACAAAACTAATCAATCAATTTTTATGTGCATGTATTTTATATATATGTTTTTTAAGCTTAAGTGTAACTGCCTATGCACTAGATAGCGAATCGCTCCCTGACGTAAAAACAGGCGTAGTGAGCCTGCGCATAAAAGACCCAACGCGCGAGGTAGGCTACACCGTGGGCGACGTGCTAACGCGCCACCTCATTATTACCATCAAGAAACCTTACAAACTTATTGATGAGTCGCTGCCTATTATTGGCTACGAAAAACGCTACAAAGGGCAAACGCTTGGTATCGATTTGAGCGATATCAAGCATACCAGCAAAGATAACGGCAAAGAAGTAATCCACGATTTAACGATGAGTTATCAAGTTTGGACCAATAAAACTGTGGTGAAACCTGGTGCGCTTCCAGCAGAGTATTTGCATCTGATCAATGTGGAATCTAAAGGTAAAGAAGTCGTGAAATATCGTATTCCTAGCTTTGAGTTTAATATTTCACCGATTGCTCGTTTTGGCCAAATAAAAATTGAAGATGACATGAGCAAATATCAAGGCCCTCTCCTGCTTAATAGTGCGCCTGAAAAACAGCGTCTTAAAATCTTGCTGACGGTATTGGCGTTAAGCTTATTAGGTTTGATTTATATACTGGGAAAATACACTTGGCTACCACGTATGGGCGGACCATTTGCCAAAAGCTATCGCCAGATTCATAAGCTTTCTAAAAAATCACAAGCGAATACACCAGAAGCCATACAGCAAGCGGTTTCCAGCATGCACTCTGCATTAAATATTACTGCGGGTTATAGTTTATTTAACGACAATTTGAATGATTTTCTAGCTAAAAAACCTGCATTTAAAACCATTAAAACTGAATTACAGCAATTTTTCACTTTATCAAACCATGTATTTTTTGAGCCGAATACTAAAAATAGCATTGCTGCGCCTATCGAATGGCTAGCACAATTCTGCCGCCGTTGCCGCGATTGTGAACGCGGCCTGATTCCAGATACTCAAGTATCAAACACTAAGGTCTAATACGTGTCATTTTCTAATCCTTGGTTGTTATGGTTGTTGCCTTTGGCTTTTTTGCCCTTGATTTTTCAGCGAGCGCACAGTAAAAGTTATTCTTGGCTTGAAATGTTGCCAGCTGACCCGCTTTCTGACCTCATAGGACTGATATTAAAAGCGCTTGCAGTGCTAACCTTGCTATTTGTCGTGTTGGGCTTAAGCGCACCGCATACCAATCAACAACAAGTGGAACGCATTGGTGTGGGTGCGCAAATTGGCTTGGTACTAGATAGAAGTGCCAGCATGGATGATCCATTTTCTGGCACTTTAGGCGTGGTGGGTGAAAATAAATCAGCCGCAGCGGCACGCTTAATCACAAAATTTGTGCAATCTCGCCAAAATGATTTAATTGGCATGATTTCTTTCAGCAACTCCGCCATGCACGTGCTGCCGCTCACTGAAAACAAGCAGGCAATAGTGGCCGCAGTGCAAGCCACAGCGGGCAATGCGCTATTTCAAACCAACATCGGTAGCGGGCTTACAGCTGGCGCCGAGCTATTTGAAAAAGTGCCAGATTCTGGATCGCGTGCAGTGATTTTGCTTTCTGACGGCGCCGGCCGCATTGGTGCTGAAGCACAACAGAAAATCCGCGATTGGTACGACCGCATGCATATTAGTCTTTATTGGATTGTGCTGCGTCAACCTGGCGGTTTGAGTATTTTTGATACCTCTTACAAGGCAGATCCAGACAAAGCTTTACCAGCAGAAGTCGAGCTATACGAGTTTTTTAAAACCATGAAAACAGAGTTTCACGCCTACGAGGCGGAAGACCCAAAAACATTACAATTAGCTATTGATGATATTAATCGTAAAGAGAAAAAGCCGATTAAATACCTAGAAAAAATTCCTGGCAAAGATTTATCTAATATTTGTTTTTTAATTGCGGCTGGCATGATCGCATTATTGCTTGGCGTAAAATACTTAGAAATCAATACTTGGAAATAAGCTTTTAGAAATAAATACATGAACGAGATAAAAACATGACTCTGAATATTCCATACAAGCTAGCGCGGTTTTTGAGTGTAAAAAAACTTACTTGGGCTTTAACGTTGATAGCATTGATTTGCTTGGCTGGCAGTATTTTCACCTACAAGCGCATACAACAAGTAAATGCTTTTAACCTTGCAATTAGCGCTGGTAAAACACCAGAAACTGATAAAGAAAGTTTTGAAGCGAAATTTGCTACCGCGCTGTATTTAGCTAAAAAAGAGCGTTATAAAGAAGCTACATTATTGTTTACAGCACTCATGCCTAAAGCAAATAATAGCCAAAAAGCAGCGGTGCAATACAATATTGGCAATATTTTCTTGTTACGTGCAAATGCCATGGGTGGCCGAGGAGCAGCCGTTTCGCAAGAGACAGAGTATTTACTGCAACAAGCCAAATCGGCTTATGTAGCATCACTTAAACTTGATAATACGCAATGGGATGTTAAACATAATTTAGATAGGTTGCTGGGCTTGCTGCCAAGCACACCTACGCCAGGCGT
>JANNFN010000021.1:0-11096 GCA_031379885.1 Methylotenera sp. | reverse complement strand
AGTACTGGTAAGCATTAAGTAGTTAAAACACTAGAAAAATCCGATATTTAGGTTGAAATAAACTTCAATTTCAGTCTATAATTGCGGTCTTTCGTAAAAAGCAAAGTAATTGGGGATAACCATGGCACGTGTATGTATGGTAACTGGCAAAAAGCCAATGGTGGGTAACAATGTTTCTCACGCACAAAACAAAACAAAACGTCGTTTTTTACCAAATTTACAAAATCGTAAATTTTGGGTTGAGAGCGAAAATCGCTGGGTAAGTATGCGCATTACTAACAATGCCTTACGCACAATCGACAAAAACGGTATTGATGCTGTACTTGCTGGCATGCGTGCCGCAGGTCAGAAAATCTAAAGGTAGAACATAATGCGCGAAAAAATTAAGTTAGAGTCAAGTGCTGGTACAGGCCATTTTTATACCACTACTAAAAACAAACGTACTATGCCTGAGAAAATGGAGATCAAAAAATTTGATCCAGTAGTGCGTAAACACGTGATTTACAAAGAAACCAAATTAAAATAATAGCTGAACTTAAAGTTTAGCTCAAAAAAACCCGCTATTTGCGGGTTTTTTTTCGTCTATTTACTGCTAAACCAATATGGGCTTGGTTAGTCTAGCGTTGTCTCTGTTTTAACGAAACTAATTTTATTATCTTTAAATACCTTCCAAACGTCCATAAACAATGCCGACTGCAAGCTTAGCGCACCATTCTCAGGGTCTGAAACCCAGACGGTTAGTGTTAGCTCCACGCCATGCTCACTAAAACCCTTAATCCGCGCTGCAGGACTAGGCATTTCGAGTATGCGCTTATGTTGTTTAGCAATATCTTGCATCAACTGCAAAGCTTGTTCTAATGGGCTATTAACACTAATAGCAAATTCAATTTGCACACGACCTTTGTGCTCTGTCAGTGAATGATTCACTACTGCAGTGGTAATGAGAGTTTCATTTGGAATAATGACATGTGTGCTATCGAGTTTACTTAGCACCATATAACGCGAGCGTAAATCTTGCACAACTCCGTAGTGCTTGTCGACTGAAATCACATCGCCGATTTGCATGGATTTATCTAACAAAATAATAAAGCCACTGACATAATTGCTAGCGATGCGTTGCAAACCAAACCCTAAACCCACACCTAGTGCACCGCCGAAAACTGATAGCAAAGTTATATCTAAACCAACCGCAGATAAAGCGATGAGCGTTGCAATAAATAGCAATACAATGCGGATGATCTTGCCTAACACAACGCGCAAATTCACATTCACTTGATCTGCACGCATGAGTTTATTTTCTAGTACGCGGCTTAACCAAAGCGCAATAAAAATAGTAACCACGACGGTGAGTAAAGCCTGCAACACCAACAACAAATTAACAGGATTTTTGCCAATGTTGAAGCGCATATCCTGCATGCCTTGCACAAGTTGCGGCAATACGCCCGTAAGATGCAAGGCTAATGCGCCCCATATGCTCCAGGCAATCATACTTTCAAGCGCTTTTAACCAACCACCAGGGGAGAATAAATAACGTAGCAAATACACGATTAAACGAATTGCCGCCATGGCAAGCAGTAATCTGCCAGCGAGCCGCAACAGCCCTGTATGCTGCCAACTAGATAATATTAACTGACTAAGCAATACAAACACTAGCGACGACAATGGAAACAATACACGATTGATGCTGCCTATCGCTAGCTTCCAATGCTCTGGTGCGCGTTGCATCACATAATTGCGTAGCGCGCCGTTAATAAGCCATGCGGTGACAACAGCTGCAGCAATAATCACTAATTGCCACATTGCAGCTGGCGTGGTCAGGTCTGCCTGTAACTCTTGCCAAATTAGTTGAATTTCATTATTCATATGAAGTTATTTTAGTTTAAAGCAAGAAAATAGTAGCCAATCCTAAAAAGATGAAGAAGCCGCCACTGTCAGTCACGGCTGTTATCAGCACGCTAGTACCTACTGCAGGATCACGACCAGATTTATGCATCCTCAAAGGAATCATTACCCCCATCACGGCAGCCAGTAACAAATTAAGCGTCATGGCGGACATCATCACTAAGCCCAGTTGATAGTTTCCATAAAGCGCATAAGCAATCAAACCAAGCACACTGCCCCACAGCAGCCCATTTAATAAGGCTACGCCAAGCTCTTTTTTAATCAGAGATTGCATATTATGTGCAGAAATTTGTCCTAAGGCCAATCCGCGCACTATCATAGTGGTAGTTTGGTTGCCCGAGTTTCCACCAATGCCCGCCACAATCGGCATTAATGCGGCTAAAGCCACAATTTTTTCTATGGAACCTTCAAACAAACCAATCACGCGTGAAGCTAACAGTGCAGTAATTAAATTGATGGCCAACCAAGCCCAGCGGTTTTGTACCGATTTCCAAATAGAAGCAAAGAAGTCTTCCTCTTCGCGCAAACCCGCCATTGAGAGCATATAGGATTCGGATTCATAACTAATATAATCCATCACCTCGTTTACGGTTAAGCGACCCACCAACTTATTATTCTTATCCACCACTGGCGCGGTCACTAGGTCATATCGTTCAAAGGCTTGGGCGGCTTCATCTGCAACATCCTCAGGATGAAATGCCACCATATCTGGCGCCATCACATCGGCCACATTAGCCTCTAAATCATTGACCACCATGCGCTTAAGTGGCAATACGCCCTGCAGAATGTCATTTCTATCGACTACAAATAATTTATCCGTATGATCTGGCAAGTTACCTAAGCGGCGTAAATAGCGTAATGCAACTTCTAGTGTAATATCTTCACGAATGGTGACGATGTCAAAGTCCATGAGCGCTCCCACGGCATTTTCTGGATATGAAAGAGTAGATTGCAAACGCTCGCGATTCTGCGTATCTAGACTATCCAACAAGTCTTGCAGCACGTCTTTTGGCAAGTCTGGCGCCAAGTCTGCCAGCTCATCCGTATCTAACTGCTCAGCTGCAGCCAACAACTCTTTTGAATCCATGTCGGCAATTAAGCTTTGCCTAACGGAATCATTTACTTCAAGCAGAATGTCACCATCTCGATCCGCTTTAACCAGCTCCCAAAGATTTAAGCGATCTTCAAGTGGTAACGCTTCTAGAATGTGCGCAACATCCGCTGGGTGCAGTGCATCTAGCTTTGTTTGTAGTTCTACTAGATTTTGTTTATGGACAAGCTGCTCAACTAAATCTTGCCTGCCTAGATCGTGCTTAGGCATATCTTGTTTATGCACAAGATTTTCCACCAGCCTGTGTTTCTCCAATAGAGAAATCACCTGCTGCAGGCTTTCGCTTAAGCTTTCTTTGGCTTCTTGTAGATCGGACATTCGCCACCTTGATCTGCGTTAAACTGCTAAAACGTTATTATGATTTATTTTTATGGGTTTTTCGTTATTTGGTAGAAATTAGCGCTTAAAATATTTGAATGACTAAACAACTTATTTTATATTCCACTTCACATTGCCATTTGTGTGAATTGGCACATTCACTTCTAATGAATTTTATCGATGAATTTGCGTTGGAAATTATCGACATTGCAGAAGATGAGACGCTGCTCGATGAATATAGTTTACGCATTCCTGTGCTGCAGCGTTTAGATACAAAGACAGAACTCAACTGGCCGTTTAACACGGCTGATATAAATAAATTCTTAAAAGACTAAATAATTAAAACTAATAAAAAAGCCAGCTAATAGCTGGCTTTTTAAATACAGGCTAACGTTAAGAAAAACTAAGCTTCTACCGCTTCAGTACTTGTATCTGGTCTATCTACTAACTCTACCAACGCCATTGGTGCGTTATCCCCATTACGGAAACCGCATTTTAAAATACGCAGATAGCCACCATTTCGGGCATTGTAACGTGGTCCAAGTTCGCCGAACAATTTACCTACAATATCGCGATCACGTAAACGGCTGAAAGCAATACGGCGATTTGCCAACGTTGCGTCTTTACCCAATGTAATCAATGGTTCCGCATACTTGCGCAACTCTTTTGCTTTTGGCAAAGTTGTTCTAATAATCTCATGACGTAATAAAGATACAGACATATTACGAAACATAGCTGCGCGATGGCTGCTAGTGCGATTTAATTTACGATTGCTATTACCGTGACGCATAGTAATTCCTTAAAGTTTCTTTAATGTTATTGCTTAAGCTTTTTCGAGGCCAACAGGCGGCCAGTTTTCAAGCTTCATGCCCAATGTTAAACCTTTAGTTGCCAATACATCTTTAATTTCGTTCAAAGATTTACGGCCTAAGTTAGGGGCTTTTAATAATTCATTCTCGCTGCGTTGAATCAGATCACCAATATAGAAAATATTTTCTGCTTTTAAGCAGTTAGCTGAACGCACTGTTAATTCCAAGTCGTCCACCGGACGCAACAGAATTGGGTCAACCTGCGGCGCAGATTTCACTTCAACTTCGCTTGGAGAGCCTTCTAAATTAGCAAACACTGACAGTTGACCAATTAAAATACGTGCAGCATCACGAATCGCTTGCTCTGGTTCAATAATGCCGTTAGTTTCAACATCCATCACTAGTTTATCCAAGTCGGTACGTTGTTCAACACGCGCACTCTCGACTTGATAGCTCACTTTGTTGATTGGACTAAATGATGCATCCACCATGATAAAGCCTAAAATACGGTCTTCTTCATCAGCCTTTTGGCGTGCTGGAACAGGTTGATAACCACGACCCATTTCAACTTTAACTTCTAAATTTAGTTTGCCACCTTTAGTTAAGTGCGCAATCACATGATTTGGATTCACAATTTCAGCATCATGACCCGTTTCAAAATCTCCTGCGGTCACTACACCTTCACTAGATTTGTTCAGCGTTAAAATCGTTTCAGATTTATTGTTGAGTTTTAATGCCACACCTTTAAGGTTAAGCAAAATATCGACAACGTCTTCTTGTACGCCATCAATCGTTGAGTACTCGTGTACTACACCATCAATTTTAACTTCTGTAATGGCAAAGCCAGGAATAGATGACAATAGGACGCGACGTAGCGCATTGCCTAATGTATAGCCAAAACCACGCTCCATTGGCTCCAATGTTACACGAGCGCGCAATGGCGTAATTACTTCAACATCAACCACATGTGGTTTCAAATATTCTGTTGGGTTGTTTTGCATAAAATTCCTTGACGTTAATTGGGTGAATGAGTTTTAACTAAGTGCTAATTACTTAGAATACAACTCAACGACCAACGATTCGTTAATGGTTGAAGGCAAATCATCACGTTGTGGTTTTGATTTAAATGTGCCGGTCAATGCTTTCACATCCACTTCTAACCATGCTGGGAAGCCGCGTTGTTCAGCCGCTTCAAGTGCACCTTTAATACGCAACTGAGTTTTAGAAGCTTCTGCCACAGAAACCACATCGCCAGCTTTAACTTGGTATGAAGGAATATTAACGCGCTTACCATTCACCAAAATACTGTTATGGCGTACGATTTGACGCGCTTCTGTGCGTGAACCACCCAAGCCCATGCGGAATGCAACGTTATCTAAACGGCACTCAAGCAATTGCAATAAGTTTTCACCAGTAATGCCTTTTTGACGATCTGCCTCTGCGTAGTAGCTACGGAATTGACCTTCTAAAATGCCGTAAATACGACGCACTTTTTGTTTTTCACGCAATTGCACACCATAATCTGACAAACGTGAGTTACGACGCTGACCATGTTGACCGGGTGGGAAGTTACGTTTTTCAATTGCACATTTATCCGTAAAGCATTTTTCAGCTTTTAAAAACAGTTTTTCGCCTTCACGACGGCACTGACGGCATTTAGGGTCTAAATTTCTAGCCAAAATAGTTCTCCAGTAATCTCTTAGATGCGACGTTTTTTGGGTGGACGGCAGCCATTGTGTGGCACTGGCGTCACATCGGTAATGCTGGTAATTTTGAAACCAGCCGCATTAAGTGCACGCACAGCAGATTCACGGCCTGGGCCCGGACCTTTAATACGCACTTCTAAATTTTTAACACCCGACTCTTGTGCAGATTTACCTGCAACCTCTGCAGCAACTTGTGCAGCAAATGGCGTACTCTTACGTGAGCCTTTAAAACCCTGGCCGCCAGATGTTGCCCATGAAAGCGCATTACCTTGACGATCAGTGATTGTAATAATCGTGTTGTTAAAAGATGCATGCACGTGGGCGATGCCCTCGGCAATATTCTTTTTAACTTTTTTTCTTACGCGTACATTAGCTTTTGCCATGTTGTACTGTTCCTTACCTATAAATCTTAATAAAATTAAATATTTTTTAGTTAACTACTTAGCTTGTTTAATTGCCTTAACTGGGCCTTTACGCGTACGCGCGTTAGTCTTAGTGCGCTGACCACGAACTGGCAAGCCACGACGGTGACGCACACCGCGATAGCAATTCAAATCCATCAAACGCTTAATATTCATAGAAACTTCGCGGCGTAAATCGCCTTCCACTTTTACTTTAGCCACTTCATCACGAAGTTTTTCCACGTCAGCATCGTTAAGATCCCTCACTTTTGTGGAAGCCAAAACACCAGCAGCAGCACAAATTTTTTGTGCTGTATTTCTACCAATACCAAAAATCGCGGTTAACGCGATTTCAGCGTGTTTATTATTCGGGATATTAACCCCAGCAATACGAGCCATACTTTAACTCCAAAACATAATCGCAATATGTTGCGACCAAATAAAAAAGCCTTGAATTTTAACAGCTTAGACTTATTCTTTCAAATAAAACAAGCTGTTAATACCCCATTAACCTTGACGTTGTTTATGACGTGGGTCTGTACAAATAATGCGTACAACACCACGACGACGAACAACTTTACAGTTACGGCACAATGTTTTTACTGACGCACGAACTCTCATAATTTACCTCACAACTACTTATATACTGCTAAAAAAATAATCATTTACTTCACACGGAACGTAATCCGCGCTCTTGTTAAATCATAAGGTGTCATTTCAACTGTCACCTTGTCTCCTGGCAAAATGCGAATATAGTGCATACGCATTTTTCCTGAGATATAACCTAAAACTGTGTGGCCATTTTCTAACCTAACCTTAAATGTTGCATTGGGAAGATTTTCTAAGATCTCGCCTTGCATCTCAATTCGGTCTTCCTTCGCCATCTTTAAAGTTATCGCGCTCCTGCGCCACCTTTAAAATTCGCTTTTTTGAGCAACCCTTCATACTGATGTGACATCAAGTGTGATTGCACTTGCGTCATAAAATCCATGGTTACCACAACAATAATCAATAACGAAGTCCCACCAAAATAGAATGGGGTATTAAATTTCAATCTTAAAAACTCTGGTAACAAACACACCAAGGTTATATAAATAGCACCAATCAATGTTAAGCGGCCCATAATTTTGTCAATGTACTTAGCTGTTTGTTCACCTGGGCGAATACCTGGTACAAATGCACCACTTTTTTTCAAATTATCGGCCGTTTCTTTTGGGTTAAACACCAATGCCGTATAAAAGAAGCAAAAGAACATAATCGCTGAAGCAAAAAACAAAATGTAAATCGGCTGTCCTGGTGACAGCACATTACTGATGTCTTTTAACCAGTACAGCTTTTCGCTACTACCAAACCATCCAGCTAAAGTCGCTGGGAACAAAATGATACTTGATGCAAAAATTGGTGGAATTACGCCAGCCATATTCAACTTCAATGGCAAGTGTGTTGTTTGTCCACCATACACTTTATTACCCACTTGGCGCTTTGCGTAGTTCACTGTAATTTTACGTTGACCACGCTCTACAAACACTACCAAAGCCGTCACCAATAATATAGCTACAAATAAAAACATCACCAATGGTATAGAGAATGCACCTGTGCGCGCCAACTCTAGAGTGCTGCCAATTGCATGCGGCAAACCAGCCACAATACCAGCAAAAATGATAATCGAAATACCATTACCAATGCCGCGCTCTGTAATTTGCTCCCCCAACCACATCAAAAACATGGTGCCGCTTACCAATGTAATAACGGCTGTTAATCTAAATGCCAGACCAGGATCTAACACCAAGCCAGATTGTCCTTCTAGTGCAATCGCAATACCCAGTGCTTGGAACGTTGCCAATATGACTGTGCCATAGCGCGTGTATTTGGTAATGGTACGTCTACCTGCTTCGCCTTCTTTTTTTAGCGCCTCCATTTTCGGGGAAACTACCGACACCAATTGCATAATAATGGATGACGAAATGTACGGCATAATACCCAAAGCAAATACGGTAAAGCGAGATAATGCACCTCCCGAGAACATGTTAAACATGCCCAAAATACCACCGCTTTGCGAATCAAATAACTGCTTCAATACAGTCGGATCAATACCAGGCACTGGTATATGCGCACCTAAGCGATACACCACCAACGCGCCCAACACAAACCATAAGCGGCTTTTCAGCTCGCCCATTTTTCCAACTGATGCTAATAAGCTATCTTGCGCCAATGCTTTTCTCTACTTACGCTTGCGCTTCTGAGACATTGCCGCCAGCCGCTTCAATCGCAGCACGCGCACCTTTAGTCAACAGCAAGCCACTTAAGTTAAGTTTCTTAGTCACTTCACCAGACAAAAACACTTTAGCCGCCAATGCATTGCCAGAAATAACGTTAGCTTGCTTTAACACCAACAAGTCAATAGTATCGACCGGCAAATTATTTAACTCAGATGTACGCACATGCGCCGTATCAGCTTTTGTCATTGATTTAAAACCGCGTTTTGGTAAACGACGTTGCAATGGCATTTGACCGCCTTCAAAACCAACTTTATGGAAGCCACCAGTACGCGATTTTTGACCTTTATGGCCACGACCAGCAGTTTTACCCAAACCAGAACCAATGCCACGACCTACGCGACGACGATTCTTTTTAGCGCCTTCTGCAGGCTTAATTGTATTTAATTGCATTATCCTTCTACCTTTAATAGATAGCCAACCGCGTTAATCATGCCACGAATTGCTGGTGTGTCTTGTAGCTCAACCGTATGATGCATACGACGTAGGCCCAAGCCTTTTACAGTGGCGCGATGCGCTTCAATTCTGCCAATCACGCTTTTTACCAGCGTTACTTTTATCGTTGCTGCGTTTTTTTCTGCTTTAGCGCTTGCTTTTTTTGCTGTAGCCATCGTTTAGCCTCTAATTTCTTCAACAGATTTGCCGCGTTTTGCCGCGATTTCTGCTGGTGTATTCATGGACTCTAGGCCATTTAATGTTGCGCGAACCAAATTGTAAGGATTTGTTGAACCGATACATTTTGCGACTACGTTAGTAATGCCCATCACTTCAAAAATCGCGCGCATTGCACCACCAGCAATAATGCCAGTACCTTCTGAAGCTGGTTGGATAAACACTTTTGCTGCACCGTGAACGCCAGTAACAGCGTGATGTAGCGTACCGTTGTTCAAGTTCACTTTTAACATACCGCGACGTGCCTCATCCATGGCTTTTTGTACGGCAACTGGCACTTCACGTGCTTTGCCTTTACCCATTCCGACTGCGCCATCGCCGTCACCGACCACGGTTAATGCTGCGAAACTCATGATGCGACCACCTTTAACCGTTTTACTTACACGGTTTACAGTAATCATTTTTTCACGCAAACCATCGGTTTGCTGTGATTGTTGTTCGATTTCTCTAGCCATTATCTATCTCGCCTAAATTAGAATGACAGACCGTTCTCACGCGCAGCATCTGCTAACGCCTTGATACGACCATGATATTTGTAGCCTGAACGATCAAAAGCCACCGTAGTAATACCCGCTTTTTTCGCTTTTTCGGCGATAAGTCTACCAATTGCGGCTGCCGCCTCTACATTGCCACCGTTTTTTACTTTTTTACGCACATCGGCCTCAACAGTTGAAGCGCTTGCTAATACTTTATCGCCCGTTTCGGCAATAATTTGCGCATAAATATGCGTATTTGTACGATGCACGCTTAAACGTGTAACTTTTAACTCGGCAATTTTGGCACGGGTTTTACGTGCGCGGCGCAAGCGATTATTTACGTTGTTCATTTTTATAAGTCCTAATTATTTTTTCAGTCTACTTATTTCTTTTTAGTTTCTTTAATTGCTACTACTTCGTCAGAATAGCGCACACCCTTGCCTTTATATGGCTCTGGTGCACGGTAAGAACGAATTTGAGCTGCAATTTGACCAACCACTTGCTTATCATAACCAGTCAAAATCACTTCTGTTGGCGTTGGTGTTTGTACAGTAATGCCAACTGGCATTTTGTGGTTGATTGGGTGTGAGTAACCTAATTCAAGGTTAAGCATTGAACCCTGCGCATTGGCTTTATAGCCAACACCAACCAATGTTAATTTACGCGTAAAGCCAACTGATACACCATGCACCATATTAGCCACCAAAGCGCGCAATGTACCTGACATCGCACGTGAATGTTGACTATCGCTAGTGGCAGTAAAGGTAATCGTTTCACCTTCGCGTTTTAATACAACTGCATCAGTAAGCGGATGATTCAACTTACCTAATGGTCCATTTATTGCAATATTATTTGCGCTCAGTACCACTTCAACTTTTTCTGGGATAGCGACTGGGTTTTTAGCAACACGTGACATTTGCTTCTCCTTAAGCCACTACGCACAACACTTCACCACCGATGCCGGCCGCTTGTGCTTTACGATCTGTCATTACACCCCTGGACGTTGACAAGATTGTCACCCCAAGACCATTCATTACTTTAGGTATATTTTGGCTGCCTTTGTAAACGCGAAGACCAGGCTTGCACACACGGTCAATTTTCTCGATTACTGGACGGCCAGCATAATATTTCAAGCTGATACTCAATAATGGTTTACCTTCGTTTGCAATTACTGCAAAGTCATCAATATAACCTTCATCTTTTAACACGCTAGCAATAGCGCCTTTAAGTTTAGATGCAGGCATAGAAACTGATAATTTATTCACACTTTGCGCGTTACGAATACGCGTTAGCATATCGGCAATCGGATCACTCATACTCATAATCTATTCCTCCGTTACCAACTAGCTTTGGTGATGCCTGGCACTTGGCCACTCATCATCAAATCGCGCAATTTGCTGCGACCGATACCAAATTTACTATAAA
>JANNFN010000188.1:0-8462 GCA_031379885.1 Methylotenera sp. | reverse complement strand
GACAATAAACAATCAACCTATTTATTGGGACACGCTGATTTTATGGGTGGTTTGCCTGGGGTTAACAATATTGGGCTAGCTTCTCAATTTGAGTTAATAAACTTAACTGGACAAATTGATTTGCTCACATTTGACCCTGTGCATGTCACTTTGACAGGCGATTATGTTAAGAACATAGGATTTGATGCAGGAGAAATTTTTAGGCGCACAGGAATAAATTACAAGGAAGAAAATGAAGGTTATCAAATGCGCTTTGATGTTGGGCATAACAGTTTTAATGGAGGTGCTTCTACTGAAGTAAAACCAAATGATTGGCAAGTTTCTCTTGCATACAAGCGACTCGAAGCAGACTCTGTTTTAGACGCATTTACTGATTCTGACTTTCATCTGGGCGGCACAGATGCTAAAGGTTGGCTAATAGGTGGTAATTATGCGATTGACAAAAACGCGTGGGTAAGCGCCAGATACTTCAGTGCGGATGCTATCACTGGACCTGATCTTTCCATAGATGTATTGCTGCTTGATTTTATTGCTAAGTTTTAATTTTGGTCTCAATCGGAATTTAAAAATGAAGTTAATCTCTAGCTACAAAATAGTATTTTTGATATTGCTTGCATTTGCAATAGGTTTTGTGCAGCCAAATATTGCAGATGCGGCAGAAAAAAAAGACAAATCAGCGCGTCGTGCTGCGTTGATGATGCAGAAAATGAAGCAGGATATGGAAGCTGAAAAAGCGGCGATGCAGGCGCAGTTTGATACACAAAAAAAAGAGCTAGAAGACAAACTCAAAAATAAAGACGAAAAATTAATTGCTCTAGATAAGAAGTTTGCAACAGCGGAACGTAAAAATAAAAATTTAGAAAGTGACATTAAAAAAGTTAATTCCGAAAAAACGGCGTTGGAAATAAAGCAGCAACAAATTCAGGTAGATTTAGAGGCGACGCAAAAAAACTTGGCAGACTTAAAGGTGCAATACCAACAAGCACAGGCCGAACTTAAGTTTAATGATAATCAGCGCAAAACCTTATCGACAAATTTAGCGCAAACTACCAAATCGGTGAATGAATGTGAAGAAAAAAATATAAAATTACACCAGTTTGGTACTGAGCTAATACAAATATACGACAAGCCGAGTAGCTATGATGCTGCCATGCGTAAAGAGCAGTTTTTCCAGTTAAAGCGTGTGGAGTTGGAGAATATATTACAAAATAAGCAAGATAAGCTTAATGATGCTCAGTTTACAAATCGAAAGTCAGCATTCTAGGATAACTAGCTTGGTTATTTCTTATTATTGTCACAAAAGAAATAATATCGTCATAATCCATCCGTAACATGCATGTTTTACTTGTGAGTGGAAACATGCCAAATCAAAAAACCCTTTCAAGAATACTCCCATTCGCCATTTACATTTTGTTTTTGGCATTAGGGGATATATTAGCGCCATTATTCAGTTATCTATTAATTGATACCAAATGGCTATATGCAATCAGAACCGCTGCGGTAATTACAGCGTTGCTTTATTTTTTTCGTAGCTATGCCGAACTCGGGAATAGACCTCCAATGGAAGATTTTTTATATGCTGGGGTATCGGGTTTGATTGTATTCGTGGTTTGGATATTCCCATATCCCACATGGCTTGTGGCTGGCGCGGATGTAGCAGGCGTTAATCCTACGTTAGGTCAAAGTAGCCTCGAAGCCATGCTATGGCTTTCAACGCGCATTATGGGAGCTGCGTTGATTGTGCCAATTATGGAAGAGTTATTCTGGCGCTCATTTATTATGCGCTGGTTTGATAATCGAGACTTCCTAAGTGTTGATCCAGAAAAAATATCAAGTTTCGCATATGTTGGCAGCGCGTGTTTATTTGCGCTGGAGCATAACTTATGGCTTGCAGGATTATTTGCAGGCCTTGTTTATGGTGAGTTGTATAAAACCTATAAAAATTTATGGGTGCCGATATTTGCACATGCGGTTACGAACGGTGTGCTGGGCATTTGGGTAGTGTTTTCGGGTAATTGGCAGTATTGGTAATGTTCAGGTGTGTAGGTAAAAATATTCCCATTTGGTGCTTGTTATTGTTTTCGGTGCCAACTTTTGCCGAAGGCATAGTTGATATCAAGCCTTACATTAGCACTAGCTTAACCTATGACGACAACGTATTTCGCTTTTCATCTCCAGCACAAGCAAAAGCTGCATTTGGTTCATCAGTTACTTCTGATGTTGTAAAGCGGCTTGATTTAGGTGTGGATGTGAATTTAAGGTTAAGCAGGCAACTAGTTACATTGGCGGCTAATATCAATGAAAGTCGCTATAGTCACTTTGATATTTTGGATAATAAGGGGAAATCTTATAGATTAGGCTGGAACTGGCGCCTTGGAAATGATTTATATGGGGAATTAAGTGCCAGTGAAAATGAGTCATTAGCTGGTTTTACAGAGATTAGAAATCCTGTGAATAATTTAAGAACTTCTACGAGGCAACGTGCGAGTATAAATTGGAATTTACATCCGGAATGGACTTTGCATATGACTGGGGAACAAGCCAAAATTGAAAATGAGTTGAATAGTTTCAGTTCATTAGACAGAAAAGATGAGATTATTGAAGGTGGCATTCGATATCAAAATCCAACTGGAACACAGCTTGGTTTAGCCTACAGGGTCACAGCATCTGAATTTCCAAATAGAATAGGTTTTGCGCAGTTTTTATTTGGCAATGAAAGTAAGCAAAAAACTATAGTAGCTTCTGCTGCTTGGTCGCCAACAACAAAAACTAGAGTAAGCACTCAATTGGCTCAAGTTAACATTGAATATCAAAATAAACCGCAACGAGACTTTCAAGGATTTAGCCAACGCTGGAATTTAGACCAGTCGCTTTCAGCAAAAACAAGTATTAATTTAACTGCATATCAAGAAGTCTCTCCTATTGATGATGTCGAATCTACTTATGTACAATCTAAAGGTGCCAGTATTAATCCAACTTGGAACATTACCAGCAAGGTAGTGTTTCTGGGTGGTTTGGGCTACGAAGAAAGAGCGTATCTTGGAAGCGCTGGTTTTTTTGCAACAGGAAATAATGATCGTAGCGACGAATCAAAAACGGCTAATTTATCCTTGCTATACACACCTTCAGATAAGTCACTCATTCAGCTTCAATACCAGGGAGAGAAGCGGACATCTAGCATAGATGGTCAAGGATACCGATTTAACACACTTAATTTTTTAGTGCGATATGGTTTTTAGCAAATAGTAATTATAAATTTTTTCTAAGAACCCCAAAAATTTAATTTCGGTAGTTTCTTCAGTGTTGCATTTTAATCCCAATCATAAATATTACTTAAATCTGACACATTAAATTCATATTTATTTCTTATAGTAATGACTATTGGAAACAAGTGAGAAAATTATGTTCTGTAAAATAAATAGACTGTTAGCTTTGTTGATTGGTGCTACCTTGGTATTAACTGCTTGTGGTAAAACAGATCAAGCAAAAACGAATGAAAAAACTGAAACTCAGGTTGTAGCCAAGGTTAATGGCGATGAAATATCAATTCATCAAGTCAATTTTCAACTTGGGCGCATGACGCAAAACAATCAAGCACAGTTAACGGAAGCACAAGGTAAACAAGCTGCTAAGCAAATTTTAGCCAGGCTGGTTGATCAGCAACTGTTAAAACAACAAGCGCTTGAGGCCAAGCTGGATCGTGATCCTAGAATTCTGCAGGCATTGGAAGCTTCAAAAAATGAGATTTTAGCTCAAGCGTATTTAGAGCAGCTTATGATCAAAGCAGCAAAACCATCGACTACTGAAATAGAGACATTTTATACAGAGCACCCTGAGTTGTTTGAGAAACGCCGCATATTCCGCTTACAAGAGTTGGTGGTTGATGTAAAAAAAGAACAATTTGAAGAAGTGGAAAATGGCCTAAAAACGATTAAAAATGTAAATGAAATGGCAGCTTGGTTAAAGTCTAAGAATTACCCATTTACCGCTAATAGTAATGTGAGAGCTGCTGAGCAACTTCCACTTGAGTTGCTTAAAAAAATTCAACCACTTAAAGATGGTGAGTTAATGGCTGTTCCGACAGGGCGTTCACTTAATATCATACATCTGGCCGCATCGCAATCTGCACCTATAGCACGTGATAAAGCTACGCCTATTATAGAGCAGTATTTTTTAAATCAAAATAAAACCAGCTTGGCAAAAAAAGAGATGGTAGCACTGAATACAAAAGCACATATTGAGTATATCGGTGCGTTTGCTGATATGAAAAAATCAGATAGCACATCAGCAGAAGAAAGTATTAGCAATGATAAAGCTGCAACTTCTACAGGACTTTCCAAAAAACCCGCATCAACGATTCAAAAGATCGATCAAAATGTAGCTAAGCCAATTGCTGAAGGCGAAAATATGGACAAGGGTTTGGCAGGGCTGTAATTAGTGCAGCCTTTGTCAGTTGGCCAATTAAAAAAAGGTTTGAGTTAAGTATGTTTAGAGTAATCTGTTTGCTATTAATGTGGTTTGCATGTTCTTTAAGTATGGCAGAAAGTATAACCAAAGAACTCGGTAGCCAAGAAGTAAGCGTCAACAGAGACTACATTTTAGGCTCAGGTGATTTAGTTAGAATTAATGTATACGGTAGTCCAGACATGCTTACTGAGGCAAGGCTATCTGCGACTGGTTCAATCACATTCCCGCTAATAGGTGAAGTTATACTTGGAGGATTAAGTCCGAAGTTATCTGAAATGAAAATTGCGGAATTGCTAGAAAAAGGTGGTTTTGTTAAAAAAGCCCAGGTGAATTTAGTGGTGTTGCAATTTCAAAGTCAATTTGTCTCTGTATTGGGTGATGTTTATAAGCCTGGTAAATATTCTTTAGACAGACCTAGTACCCTTTCAGATGTATTGGCGATGGCAGGCGGCGTTACACCAAACGGCTCAGACATGGTCACACTGATCCGTACGAAAGCAGGAAAAACTACCAAACAAGAGTATGACTTAAGGGATTTGATTTCAAAAGCAGATGCATCGAGCAATCCACAAGTGGCTGGGGATGACATTGTTTATATCAATGGCCGCGAAGTCTCTGTTTTAGGTCAAGTAAATCGTCCTGGAAAATATTCAGTTGTAAGTGGGGTGCGCACAGTAATTGACTTTTTGTCACAGGCAGGTGGTATATCTGCAGGTGGTGCAGACAATATTATTGTAATAACCAAGCGCGACAATAAAACTGTTAAGCATGAAATTGACGTAGACCAACTTTATCGCAAAGGTGATATCTCGGTTAATTTTGAATTAATGGACGGCGATTCGATATATGTACCTAGAACTCCAGTATTTTATATCTACGGTGAAGTACAGAGACCGGGTGCATTTAGACTTGAGCGCAATATGAGTGTGGCGCAAGCACTATCTACTGGTGGAGGTTTGTCAGCAAGGGGTACAGAGCGCGGAATCAAAATTAAGCGCAGCGTTGATGGTGTGTTGAAGACATTGAATGCTGATGCTGGGGATTTTTTACAGGCTGATGATATTGTGTTTGTGAGCGAAAGCTTGTTTTAGAAATCGAAATTAATACACGATAGGTAAAAATGAGTTTCTCACAATTATTAGCAATACTTGTTGCACGTAGATGGATACTTATTTGGGTATTTCTACTGACAGTCTTCGTGACTACGGCAGTAAGTTTTTTATTACCTAAAACCTACACTGCAACTACATCGCTGGTGATTAATTCCAAAGGAGCTGATCCAGTCACAGGGTTTATGCTGCCCGCTACGTTGATGCCTGGCTACATGGCAACCCAGGTTGGCATTATTCAAAGTCGCAATGTGGCTTTGAAAGTGGTGGATAAGTTGGGCGTTACCAAAAATCCAATGGCTCAAACACAGTTTGAAAAAGCAACCAAGGGTGAAGGTGACATTCGGGATTGGTATGCAGATTTGTTTTTACAAAACCTTGCTGTTATACCTTCACGTGAAAGCAGCTTGGTAGAGATAAGCTATCAAGGGGCGGATCCTAAATTTGCGGCAGTGTTAGCCAATGCGTTTGCAGAAGCTTATATCAATACTAATTTGCAATTAAAAACCGAGCCTGCAAAGCAAGCTGCAGCATGGTTCGACCAGCAAATAAAAGGCTTGCGTCTAAATGTAGAGCAAGCACAGGCAAGGCTGTCGGCATATCAAAAAGAACATGGCATAGCATTTGCTGGTGAGCGATTAGATACAGAATCTGCTCGTTTGAGTGAGCTTTCAAGTCAACTGGTGATGGCACAAGCGCAAACTTACGATAGCACTTCTCGTAATAGTCAATTAAAGCGTGGGGCTGCTTCGGAGTCCCCTGAAATTCTTTCAAACTCGTTGATACAAGGCTTGAAATCGCAACTGGTGCAGGCGGAAGCTAGGCTTTCTGAAGTCTCACAGCGATTAGGTATCAACCATCCGCAATATCAATCAGCGCTTTCAGATGTAACAAACTTACGCGGTTTAATCAGTATAGAAACCGCTAAGACCAGCAGCAGTGTAGGTCAAATTGCACGCGTGTCACAACAAAAAGAAGCTGAAATTGTTGCAGCACTGGCCTCACAAAAAGAACGCGTTCTTAAATTAAAAAGCCAGCAAGACGAGATGGCGGTGCTGATGCGTGAGGTAGATAGTGCTCAGCGTGTTTATGATGGAGCATTGCAGAGATTTGGGCAGACCAATATGGAAGGCCAATCTAGTCAAACAGATGTGTCAGTACTTAACCCTGCAGTGCCACCATTAAAACACTCTAGCCCTAAAATACTGATTAATATTTTACTGTCCATTTTTCTGGGTGGACTTTTGGGTGTGGGATTTGCTATTGCCTCTGAAATGTTAGATAGACGCGTTCGCTCAGCAGATGACCTAGTGCATCTTGTGAATATCCCCTTGTTAGCTTCATTAAGTAAGAGGCAAAAAAAGTCGGTAGGTTTCTCATTCAAAGTGCAGCAATTTTTTAGCAAAATAAAGTGGTACAAGCGCACCCCATCTAAGTATCAATTTTCTGCAAAGTAATAGTTTATGGAAACTTCTACAAATATCATTCAAATGAAAAACGATAACATAGTTGATGACCATGCGCGCATTGGAGATACACTAATTGCGCATAAAAAATTAAAGCAACAAGATGTAGATAGAATCTTAGCGCTTCAACAAGAAAAGAATATTTTATTTGGTGAAGCAGCTAAGCAACTTGGCTTGATAAGCTCAAGCGATCTTGAGCAAGTGTTGTCACAACAGTTTAGCTATTCTTACATCTATGAGGAAAATAAGAGCAAAAAAGGGCAGCAGCTTAGTAAGGCATTAGTTGCAGCGCATTCTCCATTTAGTGAAGAAGTTGAAAATTTACGTAGCTTAAGAAGCCAGTTGTTGATTCGTTGGTTTGATTTAGGCAATAAAACGTTAGCCATCACCTCTGCAAGTATAGGTGATGGGGCGAACTTGGTAGCAGCTAATTTGGCAATTGTCTTTTCTCAACTAAATAAAAACACATTATTAATTGACGCTAATTTGCGTCACGCTAGTCAACATAATTTGTTCGGCGTTGAAACTAAGCTCGGTTTGTCGAATATTTTAGCTAACAGACAGGGGCGATATCAGCTATCACGACAAGAGTCTTTACCTAATTTGACAATTTTGACTGCTGGTACAGATGTGCCAAATCCCCAAGAGCTACTAAATAAAATAGGGTTTGCAGAGTTACTAATAGACTTAGAAAAAATCTACGACATTATCCTAATAGATACGTCCCCATTAAGTTTGGGCTCTGACGTATTAACAGTTGCTTCAAAAGCAAAAGCAGCAATTATTGTAGCTAAGAAAGACTGGACGATGGCTATAGAGATTCAAGACTTGAATCAACAGCTTGGTATGACTGGTGTCAAGATATTAGGCAGTGTGATTCAGGAGCTATAGGTGGCAAGTTATACCACCAACATGGGCTCAGAGAGGTTTGCCGACTCTATAATTAGATGGTTACCAGTTATTCTTGGCATATTAGTTCTATATATGCCATCGATTAATTTTTTAGCCAACAATCTATGGAGCACAGAAGAACAAGCGCACGGGCCGATTATATTGTTGGTAGTGTTTTATCTATTTTGGCAACATAGGTCAGCATTTTCGGAAGTAATTGAAAAACAGAAGCCGATTTTAGGCGCAGCTATATTAGCATTAGGTTTGTTGATATTTGCGATTGGTCGTTCACAAGAAATTCTTTTTTTCGAAATTGGTTCGCTGCTGCCTGTACTTACAGGTATAGCCTTAATTACTATTGGGATTAGAGGCTTTAACAAACTTTGGTTTGCTATTTTATTTACAGTATTCTTAATTCCGCTTCCAAGTGTATTGGTAGATCTGCTTACCAATCCTTTAAAGCATAATATTTCTGTTTTAGCAGAAAGTGTTTTGTATTATCTCGATTACCCAATTGCACGCAGCGGCG
>JANNFN010000175.1:0-9689 GCA_031379885.1 Methylotenera sp. | reverse complement strand
GCTGGCGGTGTAGGTAATGATACGCTAGATGGCGGCCCTACCGGAAACGATACAGCCGTATTTGCTGGCAATGCTGGCGACTTCCAATATGGTCAAACCAGCCTCACTATCGGCAATGTCACTCAAGGTACTGATACGCTGTTAAATATGGATAACGTTCAGTTTACAGATAGAACGCTAGCGCTAAATGTTGCAACTGGTGGAAATAACACCATTAATGGTAGCAACGTGGCAGAGCTTATCTTAGGTCTGGCCGGTAACGACATCCTAAGAGGTGGTCAAGGCGCAGATGTGTTGGTAGGCGGTGCTGGTAATGACACGTTTGACTTCAATGCGGTGAACGAATCAGGCATTACTGCTGCGACGCGTGACATTGTTGCAGACTTTGTGCAGGGCTTAGACAAGCTTGACTTCAATACGATTGATGCTAATACCGCTACTGCTGGTAACCAGAACTTTGCGTTCAACGCCGCCGCTGGTGCTGCAATCACGGCTGCTGGTCAGCTGGTTTACCACTATGAAACCATCAGTGGTCAGGAATACACTGTGGTAGAAGGTAACGTAGATGGAAATACGAATCCTGACTTCCAAGTGGCACTGCTTGGACATTACAACTTAACCGCGGCAGATATTGTTGGCTAATATTGAGTTCTAAGGTCACACCTTGTTGCCTGCTGTATTGGTAACAAATGCTGGTAAATAGTGTAGTGATTTTTGCCCCGCAGCGATGCGGGGTTTTTTTGTATAAAACTCAATAGGGCTATTGCAGAAACCACTATAAATGAAAGAGAATGCGATTACTAATATAAATTAACAACTTAGGTAAAGCTTTATGTTGAATAACTTTAAGTTACCACAAGGTGAATTAGCGCAGGCGATTAATAGTTTTAAATCTGCGTTCAAAACGGTTGCTGTTTTTAGTGCCATTATTAATTTGATGATGCTGGCACCATCGCTCTACATGTTGCAGGTGTACGATCGCGTGCTGTCTAGTCGCAATGAAACTACTTTGTTGCTTATTACCATTATGATTGTGGCCGCTTTTGTAATAATGAGCGCTTTAGAGTTTGTGCGCAGCTTCGTACTGATTCGTATTGCTTCACAGTTGGATATGAAGCTTAACCAGCGTGTGTATACCGCTGCATTTGAGCAAAATTTAAAGCGCTCAGGTGGTAATGCTGGACAAGCTCTGCAAGATTTAACCACCGTGCGGCAATTTTTAAGCGGCAATGCGCTGTTTGCATTTTTCGATGCGCCTTGGTTCCCAATTTATTTACTCATTATTTTTCTTGTGCATCCTTACCTTGGTATATTCGCGCTTTGCGGTACTTTTATACATATGAGCTTGGCTATTTGGAATGAGAAAGCTACAAAAAAACCTTTAGCCGAAGCTAACTCAATGGCGGTGAATGCAAGTAATTTAGCCACTAATAATTTACGAAATGCAGAAGTGATTGAGGCAATGGGCATGTTGCCCAATTTTACAAAACGCTGGTTTGGTTTACACGCTAAGTTTTTAAACCTACAGGCGGAGGCAAGTGAAAAGGCTGGCATCATTGCTGCTGCAACTAAGTTTGTACGCGTGACATTACAGTCAGTCATTTTAGGCTTTGCAGCCTTACTCGTGCTGAATGGAGATATTACTGCCGGCATGATGATTGTTTGTTCAATCTTGATGGGACGTGTACTGAACCCTGTGGAGCAGTTAATCGGTGTATGGAGGTCTTGGAGTGGTACAAAAAGCGCATATAACCGTTTAAATGAGTTACTTGTTGCTAACCCACAGCGCGTCACAGGCATGTCGCTACCCAAGCCAATAGGTATGCTTTCTGTAGAAGGAGTGACGGCAATTCCACCTGGCGCAAGCAAACCGGCACTCAGCAACCTAACTTTTGCTATATCGCCTGGTGATGTTCTGGGCGTTGTTGGCCCTAGTGGTGCAGGGAAATCTACCTTGGCGCGCGTGGTTGTGGGCATTTGGCCAACTGTCGCGGGTAAGGTGCGTTTAGATGGCGCGGATATTTTTCAATGGAATAAGGCCGAGCTTGGACCTAGTGTTGGCTATTTACCGCAAGATGTAGAATTGTTTGGCGGCACAGTAAGCGAAAATATTGCGCGTTTTGGTGAAGTAGATCCAGAAAAAGTGGTGATGGCGGCCAAGCGTGCTGGCGTACACGAAATGATTTTGTATTTTCCAAAAGGCTACGATACGCCACTAGGTGACGGTGGTGCAGGTTTGTCTGGTGGGCAAAAGCAGCGTCTTGGTTTAGCTCGCGCGATGTACGATGATCCTTCTTTTATAGTATTGGATGAACCAAATTCGAATTTAGATGAAGTTGGTGAGCAGGCATTAATTGCAGCCATTCAAGATTTACGTCAACGCGGAAAAACTATCGTGATGATTACGCACAGAGCCAGCACATTAGCTGTGACTAATAAGTTATTAGTGTTAAAAGATGGTGTAGCGCAAATGTTCGGCATGACTCGGGAAGTGCTAGAAAACTTGACTAAATTAAACCAACAACAAATTAAACAAGCTCAGACACCACCTGCGGAAGTGGAAAATGGTGTTGTGGAAGATGCAAGCAAAAAAGCAGAAGAAGCAAAAGATGTGGAGCAAGTAGGGAGTGATCCTGGTACTTTCAAAGCTTGGCTAGAAAAATCTGCTAAGCCTAAACCTAAAGCCAAGCCTAAACAAAATAAGGCAAACAACCAAGCAAAACAGAACAAGGTAAATAAACAAGCAAAACAGGAAGTTGCGAGCTAATTAACCGTTATTTAGACTTTTAAAAATTAGTAAATTATATTGCCAAAGTGTTAAGTTGGCAGGAGTATTCAAATAATGACACAAGCTGAAAATAGTATCCAGCTATATAAAGACCCTAGTGCTACAGATATTGCGGCCGCTGGAATAGACACGGATTTAACAAAATATACTCGCCTAGGTTGGTGGATTGTAATCGGTGGTCTAGGTAGCTTTCTGCTGTGGGCTTCGTTTGCACCATTAGACAAGGGGGTTCCATTAAGCGGTACAGTGGCTGTTGCTAGCAATAAAAAAGCCATTCAGCATGAGTCTGGCGGCACCGTGGAAGCTATACTGGTGAAAGAAGGTGATGTCGTGAAAGCAGGCGATGTGTTGGTGCGTATGAATAATGTTCAGGCGGGTGCAGATGCAGAAACGGCGCGTGTGCAATATATTGCGGCGCGCACCATGCAAGCACGATTAGAAGCAGAGCGAGATGGCAAAAACGGTGTGGTATTGCCCAAAGAGTTTGCAGGAGCAAACAAAGATCCGCGCGTGTTAGAAAATATCGAATTACAAAAGCAAATTTCTAGTTCACGCCAATCAGCCATACGCAGCGAATTATCTGCAATTGACGAGAATATCGCTGGCTTAGTGGCTCAAATGCATGGTTTGGAAGAGTCTGTAGCAAGTAAGCGCGAGCAAAAAATACTTATTAACGAGCAACTAGCTGGGATGCGTGATTTAGCAAAAGAAGGCTACATGGCGACGAATCGTGTGTTAGAGCAAGAGCAAGCTTTAGCCAGAATTAATGGAGAAGTTTCTGCGGATATTGGCAATATTGGGCGCTCTCAACGACAAATATCTGAATTAAGATTGCAGAAAATGCAACGCAGGCAGGAGTATCAAAAAGAGGTAAGAACGCAATTATCAGAATCACAAAAACAAGCAGATGCTTTATCTAATCAACTTAAAGGTTTGGATAGGAATGTCCAGAACATAGAAGTTAAAGCGCCAGTAGCGGGTACCGTGGTAGGGTTAAGTGTATTTACTAAGGGTGCGGTTGTGGCGCCTGGTTTCAAGTTGATGGATATCGTACCGAAGGAAGATAGCTTGGTGGTGGAAGGACAATTGCCAGTGCATTTGGTGGATAAAGTATACCCAGATTTACCTGTAAATATGATGTTTACTGCGTTTAATCAGAATAAAACCCCGCATATTCCTGGCGTGGTTGTGAATGTTTCTGCAGACCGTTTTGTTGACGAACATACGGGGCAACCCTATTACAAAGTGGTGGCAAAAGTTGCCCCAGAGGGCATGAAGATGATATATAATTTAAAAATACGCCCTGGAATGCCAGTTGAAATGTTTGTTAAAACAGGCGAACGTACGATGATGAATTACTTGCTTAAGCCGTTATTCGATCATCTTAAACTTTCGATGTCTGAGGAATAGAGCATGCAGGTTATAAAAATGAGCCACCTATTTAAGCTCATGTTTTTTTTTGCAGGATTTGCCTACGTTGAAAATGCAAGCGCTTTAGGCCTGATGGAGGCCTATGAGGCCGCATTGGCAAATGACAGCGTCTATCGCTCTGCATTGCATGAAAACGAGGCTGGACAACAATATAAAATTATTGGGCGCGCTAACTTACTGCCTAATATCTCTGCTAATTACGCCTATAACAGAGTTAATTCAGATATCACAACTTCAGGCAATGGTATTTCACGTGATGAAACCCGTAATTACAATAGTGAAAATGGTGCTATTCAGTTGCGCCAACCCATTTTCAATTTGGAAAGCTGGGCGCGCTATCAACAAGGTAATTCACAAACCAACTTGAGTGATAAGCAATTTGCATCTCGCAAGCAAGAGTTGATTAAACGTTTCTTTGGCCTTTATGCAAATGCAAATTATGCCGAAGATGTGCTTGCATTATCCATTGCAGAGCGCGATGGGTTTAAAAATCAAACTGAAGCCAATAAACTGATGGCGGTACGCGGTGAAGGCACCAAAACTGCGCTAATAGAATCGCAGGCACAGTTAAGCTTGTCTGAGGCGCAGGTAATCGAGGCTCAAGATGGAGTGTCTGATGGGCGCAATGCTTTGGCCGCTATGCTGGGTAAAGAAGTGACAGCTCTAGATGCGTTGTCAGATACCTTTACTGTTCAGGCACTAGAGCAATCTGATTTTGATGCTTGGAAAACTATTGCGTTAAAAAATAATCCAGAATTAGAGGCTCAGCGTGAGAGCGTAGAAGTGGCTTATCAAGAAGTTAAACGAAATCGCGCGGGTCATGCGCCTCGCCTTGATGCGGTTGCTAGCATTAGTAAAAGCAAATCAGATAGCACCTCTACGTTTAATCAAGAAATAGATAATAAGAGCATAGGGTTGCAATTGAATATCCCGATCTATGCAGGGGGTTCTGTAAGCGCATTAACATCACAGGCAGAAGCGAATTACAAAAAAGCGCAAGACGATTTAGAGTCTAAAACAAATGAGGTTATATTGGATTTGCGTAAGCAGTATAACGTAGTATTAAGTAGCACTTTAAAGGTGGACGCTCTCAAGCAATCTGTGGATTCTGCGGATTTATTGGTGACTGCGACTAAAAAAAGCTTAATTGGCGGTGTACGTACCAATTTGGATGTACTTGATGCACGAAAACAATTATTTAAAGCGAAACGTGATTTATCGTTAGCGCGTTATAATTACTTGGTTGCTTATGTTAATTTAAAGAAAGCTGCGGGCACTTTAACAGTGGCTGATTTGGAAAAAATTGCGCCACACTTTACTCCTCAGACGCGCACAGCGATGGGCAATGAGACGTACTAAGTGCACTAACCCCTTAATTCTGAAGTCACAATAAATAAAGCCTACAATAGTAGGCTTTATTTATTGTTTTCCATAATAGCTTGGCTCAATATTTGCTAGAGTTTAATATTATTTATATTCTGCCGATAATAATAAATAACCTTTTAGAAAGTGCATCCCAATGAACATATCCAAAATTAAAAGTATTGTATTGCCTAAACTTACACCAATTAAGCAAGCATTACAGAATCACTTAGTTTTTTCATGTTTTAAGATAGATAAGGTAGCAACGCCTAGAGACTGGTACCACGCGACTGCGCATACTGTACGTGACCATGTAGTAGAGCGCTGGGTAAGAACTTCTAGTTCTTATTATGACCAAGATCCGAAGCGCGTCTATTATCTTTCATTGGAGTTTTTAATTGGACGGATGTTGAGTAATGCCGCACTAAATTTGGGCATAAAAGATGAACTTGCAGACGATATAAGTGCATTAGGGCATAGTTTGGAAGCCGCGGTAGAGATGGAACAAGATGCAGCATTGGGTAATGGCGGACTTGGCCGCTTGGCTGCCTGTTTCTTAGATTCGATGGCGACCATGGACATACCAGCGACTGGCTACGGTATACGTTATGAATATGGCATGTTTAAACAAGTGATTGAGCATGGCCAGCAAATGGAAAATCCCGATAACTGGTTGCGTTATGGCAATATTTGGGAGTTTCAGCGCCCAGAAGCGACCTATTTCATTAAGTTTTATGGCAAGGTGATACAGGTGCCTACTGAGCAGGGAATCAAAAGCATATGGGTAGATGAAGAGCATGTGGTCGCCATGGCCTATGACGTGCCTGTACCTGGTTATGGTACAGAAACTGTTAATAATCTTAGGTTGTGGTCTGCAAAAGCAACGCGTGAGTTTGACCTAAGCCATTTCAACGAAGGTAATTACGAGGGCGCCGTAGAAGGTCGCAATGAAACTGAGACCATTTCAAAAGTACTTTACCCAAACGATGCCTCTGCTTCAGGTCGTGAATTAAGGCTCAAACAGCAATACTTCTTTGTATCAGCCTCTATTCAAGATATTTTGCGTCGCTTCACTACTACGCGAGAAGTAAAAACTAAGGCCGATTGGAAAGACTTACCCAATAAAGTTGCAATTCAGTTAAATGATACGCACCCCTCAATTGGTGTGGCAGAAATGATGTATCAATTGGTAGACGAGCATGGTTTAGAGTGGGATTTTGCCTGGGATTTAGTTACCAAAATATTTTCATATACCAATCACACATTGATGCCAGAAGCCCTAGAAACTTGGTCTATAGAGTTGTTTGGCAGCCTGCTGCCGCGGCATTTAGAAATTATTTATCAAATTAATTACCAGTTTTTGCAGATGGTAAATCGTCGTTTCCCAGGAGATTCTGATTTGCTCCAGCGCGTTTCCATCATTGATGAAACAAATGGTCGACGTGTGCGTATGGCGCATTTGGCAGTAGTCGGTAGCCATACTGTAAATGGTGTGGCGGCGTTGCATAGCCAATTGCTAAAAACGACACTTTTTGCAGATTTTGATAGAATTTATCCAGGCAAACTCACCAATGTTACCAATGGTATTACGCCGCGCAGATGGCTCAATCAGGCTAATCCAGAGTTAACCGCTTTAATTTCTAAAGGAATAGGTGAAGGCTTCCAAAAAGATTTAACCTTGCTAACTAAATTAACGCCACTGGCAAATGATAAGGATTTCCGTAAAGCTTTTAGAGCTGTCAAGCGAGCTAACAAGGTTCGCCTAGCGAATAAAATTGAATCATTGACCAGAGTGAAGTTGAATCCGGACTCTTTGTTTGATGTACAAATTAAACGTATTCATGAATATAAGCGTCAGCTTTTAAATGTATTGCATGTCATTACTTTATATAACCGTATTCGTAAAGGCGATATTAAAAACATCACACCACGCACGATAATTTTTGGCGGTAAAGCGGCGCCTGGTTATTGGATGGCCAAGCTCATTATTAGGTTGATAAATGATGTTGCCGCTATCGTGAATAATGACCCTGCGGTTGGCGATAAACTGAAAGTAGTTTTTTATCCTAACTACGAAGTTTCTGCGGCTGAAATTTTATTCCCAGGCAGTGATTTGTCAGAGCAAATTTCAACTGCAGGCACGGAGGCGAGCGGCACAGGCAATATGAAAATGGCTTTAAATGGCGCGCTCACCATTGGTACGCTTGATGGCGCCAATGTGGAGATTAAAGAAGAAGTGGGTGATGACAATATCTTTATATTTGGTTTAACCACGCCAGAAGTGGCCCAAACTAAAGCGAATGGCTACAACCCATGGGATTATTACCATGGCAATTCGGAGCTAAAAGAGGTGCTCGATATGATTGCTAGCGGCTTCTTCTCAGCAGAAGAGCCAAGCCGGTACCAAGCAATTTTTGATAACTTGCTACACAAAGGTGACCAGTATTTATTGTTAGCAGACTATGCAAGTTACATTGCCATGCAAGATGAAGTAGGCAAGACTTACCAAGATCAAGAAGAATGGTCGAGAAAAGCGATTTTAAACGTTGCCCGTATGGCAAAATTCTCCAGCGATAGAACGATAGGTGAATATGCTGCTAATATCTGGAATGTAAAATCATTAAAAAGTAATATTATAAAAAAATAAAAAAGCTAGCGTAAACTTATCACTATAATAAAACGTTGCACTTAAAACGTTGCGTAAAGCGCTAGTATAAAAATATTAATAATTTATTTGAGGAGTTTATATGAAGTTGAAAAAGTTGGTTACAGCACCATTGTTGGCATTATTTGTGATGCAGGCAAATGCACTTGATTTTAACGATTTAAAAGGCGCTGTAAAATCTGCAGGTAGCAGCACTAGTACCAGCACCAGCACTGCTAGCAATAGCTCATCAGGGGTAAATAGCTTAAGCAATAATGAAGCGAGCGGCGGCCTAAAAGAAGCGCTAACACAAGGTGTGGGCAAAGCAGTGAGTACATTAGGTGCTGCAGACGGTTTTTTTGGAAATAAAGAAGTCAAAATTCCATTACCTAAATACCTTAAAAAAGTTGAAAAAGGCATGAAGTTGATGGGTATGGGTAAGCAGTCTGACGAATTGGTACTTAAAATGAACCGTGCCGCAGAGGCTGCCGTACCAGAAGCCAAAGCGCTGTTAGTAGATTCTATTAAGCAAATGTCGCTGGCAGATGCTAAAGCGATTCTTACTGGGCCACAAGACGCCGCCACGCAATATTTCAAACGAACCACCTCTAAACAAATGGGCGAGAAGTTTCTGCCCATTGTGCAAAAAGCCACTGAAAAAGTACAACTAGCAGAAAGTTACAATAAATATGCCGAGATGGGCAGCAAGTTTGGCGTGGTAAAAAAAGAAGACGCAAAAATCGAGCAGTACGTGACCAATAAAGCCCTAGATGGCGTTTATCTGATGATAGCCAAAGAGGAAGCAGCGATTCGTAAAGATCCGCTAGGACAAGCAAGCAGCTTGCTTAAAAAGGTATTTGGTGCGATAGGAAAATAACAAAAATAGATGCCTTATATACCAATATCTATGCGGGTTGCAGGGTGTCTGTTTTTGAGAGTTTTTTGAACATAGTGTAAGAGGCAGTGTGCAATGGAGCGCTTTTTGCATACCACGCAAAAGCTTGAGCCAATAAATTTTTCTAGTTATTTAATTCCAATTACTTTGAGTTAATTCCTAGGTTTCGTTTGACACAATGACCAAAACCTTGCTATAGTCTCACCTCTCGGCGTCATGTACGTCGAATCGGACGCGGGATGGAGCAGTCTGGCAGCTCGTCGGGCTCATAACCCGAAGGTCACAGGTTCAAATCCTGTTCCCGCAACCAATAAATCAAGGTGCGTAGCACTTTAGATTTTTGCGGTATCCGAAGTGATGCAACCAATAATTTTATAATTATTAAACCTCGAAAGTTAAATTTCGGTGTTTATTTTTTTCTAAAATACGCTCTTTAACAATATGAACGACTGATAAGTGTGGGTGTTTGTGGTCAAGACCACCGACGTAGACGCAGTTAACTTGTTTAGTGACAACCTTAAAATTGTTGCTAAATTTAACTTAACTGTTTGGTTTATGTCGGAACTCAA
>JANNFN010000150.1:0-57676 GCA_031379885.1 Methylotenera sp. | reverse complement strand
CGTCATGGCAGATGACAGCGATTTAGAAAAAACAGAACAGGCCTCACCCAAGCGCTTAGAAAACGCAAGGAAAGAAGGAGACGTGCCTCGCTCTCGCGAGCTGGCAACGTGCGCTGTGCTGTTCGCTGCAGGTTTAAGTTTGCTAATGATGGGGGATCATCTGAATCAAGCATTAAAAACCACCATGACTTCTGGCTTACACTTTGATCGCACGGTGGCTTTTGAACCTACTTTGTTATTAATGAAAATTTCTGAAATGATTTCTTCATTACTATTGGCATTTGCACCGTTTGCACTAATCCTCTTGATTGTGGCAATTGCATCACCCGTCATTATTGGCGGATGGGTATTTAGCAACAAAGTATTTATTCCACAATTTAATCGTCTTAATCCAATGCAAGGCTTTGGAAATTTATTTTCCAAAAACTCTGCTGTTGAATTAATTAAATCTATAGCTAAAACATTTTTGGTAGCAACTGTGGCATACACAGTGATTTCACATGATATGGAGCCAATTCTATCACTATCCATGTTGCCATTAAAAACTGGCATTTCACAAGTAACCCATTTAATGCTGATGGGTTTCTTGTCAATTGTTAGTGCCTTAGTCTTTATTGCAGCGATTGATGTGCCCTACCAACTTTATCACTACGCTAACAAGTTAAAAATGACCAAAGAAGAAGTTCGCCAAGAATCTAAAGAGTCTGAAGGTAACCCTGAAATTAAAGCTCGGGTACGTCAACAACAACGTGAAATGGCTAAACGTAGAATGATGTCTGAGATACCCAAAGCGGATGTTGTCATCACCAATCCGACTCACTATGCTGTGGCCATTAAATACCAAGACGCAGGAATGAGTGCGCCAATAGTGGTTGCCAAAGGCGCAGATGCAATTGCATTGAAGATTAGAGAAATTGCTGCGGAAAATAATATACTTACCATGGAAGCACCCAAGCTGGCACGGGCTTTATACGCTCACACTGAGTTGGGCAACGAAATCCCTGAAGCACTCTATTCTGCAGTGGCCGAGGTATTGGCCTATGTATTCCAAATGCGCATCTTCAAAAAAGAAGGTGGCTTCCGCCCAGAAGCACCTAGCGCATTGCCTGTGCCAGAAGCATTAGATCCACACAGTTTAATTCCAGCGCTTAGCAACGATGAAATGGAAGTGTTTGCCTAATGAATTCACTTAGTTTACCAACTTGGATGAATAAATTGGGTAGCCGTACCATTGCGGCACCGCTTATTATCGTATTGCTGCTGTCAATGATGATATTGCCATTGCCAGCCATTATATTAGACGTGTTATTCAGCTTTAACATCGCGCTGGCAATCTTAGTGCTACTGATAGGTTTACAAACTAAAAAGGCGCTAGATTTTATTGCTTTTCCTACCGTATTGTTGGTAACTACGATGTTGCGCCTATCACTCAACGTGGCTTCTACACGTGTGGTACTTACGGAGGGTCATGCTGGGCCAGATGCCGCAGGCAAGGTTATCGAGGCCTTTGGGCACTTTTTAATTGGTGGAAATTACACTGTGGGTATCGTAGTATTCATCATTTTAACCATCATTAATTTTACAGTTGTCACCAAAGGTGCTGGCCGTATTGCTGAAGTTGGCGCACGCTTTACTTTAGATGCCATGCCAGGCAAACAAATGGCGATTGATGCGGACTTGAATGCAGGTTTAATTGGTGAAGACGAAGCGCGCATTCGCCGCAAAGAAGTCAGCCAAGAATCAGAATTCTATGGTGCCATGGACGGTGCCAGTAAATACGTACGTGGTGATGCGGTAGCAGGCATTATGGTAATCATCATCAACATTGTTGGCGGTTTAATCGTTGGCATGGTGCAGCATGACATGGCATTCGCCGATGCCGTAAAAAACTACACTTTACTTGCTATTGGCGATGGTTTAGTCGCACAAATTCCTTCACTTATCATCTCTGTCGCTGCAGGTGTGGTGGTATCACGCGTTGCCAATAATGAAGATATTGGTGGTCAATTAATGAGTCAACTCTTCTCCAACTCAAAAGTAATCAATATTACAGCAGGCATTATTGCTGGCATGGGCGCCATCCCTGGCATGCCTCATTTTGCATTTTTAATGTTGGCTGGCGTGCTTGCCGGCATGGCTTATATTGTCAGTGAGCAGAAAAAAAGTGCCGAAGCAGAACCTGTGTTAGAAAATAAACCAGAAGTGGCTACAGAAATAGAAGAAGCTAGCTGGGATGACGTTACCCCAGTAGACGTAATCGGGCTCGAAGTCGGCTATCGTCTGATTCCCTTGGTAGATAAAGGACAAGGTGGTGACTTACTCAAGCGCATAAAAGGCTTACGCAAAAAATTTGCGCAAGAAGTTGGCTTTTTAGCGCCAACGGTACACATTCGGGATAATTTAGAACTCAAGCCATCCAGCTACCGCGTAACACTTAAAGGCGTAGAAATTGCCAGTGGAGAATCACATATCGGTCAACATCTGGCCATTGATCCTGGCATGGTCACTGGACTCTTGCCAGGCCCTATCACCTCAGACCCTGCTTTTGGTCTGCCAGCGATATGGATTGACGCTAATATACGTGATGAAGCGCAAAGTATGGGCTACACGGTGGTGGACGCTGGTACCGTCATTGCTACCCACCTTAACCATATCATTTCACTGCATGCAGCTGACTTATTAGGTCGTCAAGAAGTACAACAACTTCTTGATCATATCAGCAAGGAATCACCAAAACTGGTTGAAGATCTAGTACCTAAACTTCTCTCTTTATCCATCATTCAGAAGGTGCTGCAAAACTTATTATCTGAAGGGGTGCATATAAGAGACATGCGCAGTATTGTTGAAACACTCTCAGAACATGCCACACAAACACAAGATGCCAATGAGCTAACGGCGCTTGTGCGCATCCAGTTAGGGCGTGCAATCGTGCAACAACTCTTTCCAACTGGGAATGAAGTTGCCGTCATGACCTTAGATAACAACTTAGAACGCCTACTCATGCAAGCCATGCAAAATAATTCTGCAACAGGTGCTGCTATTGAGCCAGGCATGGCAGAAACCTTGTCTAGACAGGCTGAAGCCGCCGCAAAACAGCAGGAACAATTGGGAATGACGCCAGTGCTTCTGGTTTCTGGCCAACTGAGAGCAACATTATCTAAATTCCTACGTCGGGCTATTCCACACTTACGTGTGCTGTCTCATGAAGAATTACCAGATTCAAAAACCATACGTGTTACTAGTCTTATTGGAGGTCAAGCATGAACATTAAACGATTTTTCGGCAAAAACTCGCGCGAAGCACTAGGCCAAGTGCGCAAAGAGTTAGGAGACGATGCAATCATTCTCTCTAATCGCTCAATGAATGGAGGCAATGAAATCATGGCCTTCAAGGAAGAGGACATGCATGCAATGATCGCCAAGCAAGCGGATCAGGCTGAACAAGGTAATTCTAAAATCGATGAAGACAATGAGCCAAAAACATTGCTTTCACTAATTAATAAAAAAAATCGCACACAAGATTCAGAAATATCTGTCAACAAAGCTAAAACTATATCTAGCAAAGCGGATAAGCCAGAAGAGATTAAACACGACAAAACAAAAAAGAAAAATACATCTCACGAATCATCATCCGACACTGCAAATCAGCAAATCTCAGGCCAGCAAATGGCTGAAATGCTCAATGAAATGCGGGCAATGCGTCGTGTGGTTGAATCTCAGCTTACAACAATTTCTTGGAGCAATATTCTACAGCGCGATCCTATCAAATCTACCATCTTAAACACGCTGTTAGCGGCGGGTTTTAGTGCTTCACAATCTAGGCAATTGACTGAAAGGTTGCCGGCTGACTTGGATAATGACAAAGCATCGGCTTGGATTAAAACCACGCTTGCCAAGAACCTAATCACAGTAGAAGATGAAACAGAAGTATTAGATCAAGGCGGTATTTTCGCCTTAATTGGTCCAACTGGTGTTGGAAAAACTACCACTATGGCAAAATTGGCTGCACGCTATGTCATGAAACACGGCACACAAGATCTAGGACTTATTACCACCGATGCTTATCGTGTTGGCGGGTATGAGCAACTAAGAATCTATGGCAAGATTCTTGGTGTAATGGTACATGCAGTAAAGGATGAAGCTGACCTAAAAATTGCATTAGGTGAGCTCAAAAACAAACACACCATATTGATAGATACTGTGGGCGTTAGTCAGCGCGACCATATGGTTGCAGAGCAAATCAGTATGCTTTCTAGCAACAACACGCCAATCAAAAGATTGTTATGTTTGAATGCAACCAGCACTGGCGAAACTTTGGCTGATGTAATTAAAGCATACAAGGGCAAGGGTCTAGATGGTTGTATTATCACCAAAATTGATGAGGCCGCAACTATAGGTAATGTATTAGACGTTATCATCAGAGAAAAACTCAAGCTCTATTACACAACAAATGGTCAACGTGTTCCAGAAGATATCCATCTAGCTAATAAGCAACAACTGATAGAACATGCCCTAGAACTTAGTTCTGCACGTAGTTGGCCGTTCCAACTCATGGATGAGGAGTTACCATTTGTTATGGGTAGTAGCATGCATTCAGAAAATTCCTCTCAACTGATGGAGATGAATTATGCTTAATTTTAAAAACAAGCAAGCTCAAGATGATCAAGCTGCAGGACTGCGCCGCATTATGTCCACCCCCAAGCCTAGAGTGGTGTCTATTATATCTGCATCATCAGCGCAGGATCAGACACGCTTGATGACTAACCTTGCGGCTTCCATAGCCACCAAAGGTAACGAGGTGTTGATTGTGCATGCTTCTTATGACTCAAGCGAAGCCAATTATGAGATAAACAACTGCCCAACACTGCTAGATGTTAATCAAACACAGCCTATGTTAATTGACGTGATCAAAAGCAGTAAATATGGCTTTTCTGTTGCCAAGCTAATGCCAAAAAATCTGCTTAAACTGCCTCTAGATAACGATGTAAGTGATCAACTCAACCATATTTTTAACGAGTTAGCACTGCAATATGAAATTGTATTGGTAGATGCTACTTTAAATAACAATTATCTGTTGCCATTAAGAACCCTTAATGAAAGCGAAATTATTATTAAACTTACACGCCAAACTGAATCGATTAAGGATGCTTATAGCTTAATTAAACAAATCTGCAATCAGCTTGGCAGACGCTCTTTTGGCATTATTGTTGATAACGCGACAGAGGCACAAGCGCAAATGGTATTTCGTAATATATCCCAAGTAGCAATGCGTTTTATGCAAATTGAACTGGAGTTTTTTGGTGCAATCCCATCTGATGATCACCTTAGCCGAGCTGCAAAACTTAGCCGCTCCGTTATTGATGCATTTCCAATGGCCGCCGCCTCTAACGCTTTCAAACAAATTGCACACCGTTTGCATTACAACCACGATTACGCAGCTGAAACCAAGCTAGCATCGCTCATCTAAGTTAAAGGTTTACTATGTATACAATTCATGGGAAAAAAGATCAAAAGGACGAGATGCTCAAGCAGCATTCCACCTTGGTTAAAAAACTTGCCTACCAACTTAAGGCTAAGCTACCTCCAAGTGTAGAGCTGGATGATTTAATACAGGCAGGTATGATGGGTCTGCTAGATGCGATTAATCGTTATGAAGACATTCATGGTGCGCAGTTTGAGACTTATGCGGCTCAAAGAATTCGCGGCTCTATGTTGGATGAGTTGAGGAATACCGACTGGCTGCCTCGTAGCATGAGGAAGAATATGCGTGATGTTGAAACCGCTATTAGTCAACTTGAACAAGAGCTTGGAAAGCCACCCACAGAAAAAGAGGTTGCCAAGAAACTCAACCTCCCACTTAACGACTACTACGATATGCTCGGCGATTGCAGTGGTCACCAACTAGTTTACTACGAAGATTTTCATGAGTCCGATGGTGGTGAGCATTTCCTAGACCGTTTCAAAGGTGACGATAGTAGCGATCCTCTCAAGGGGCTGCTGGCTGGCGATTTCCGCGATGCTTTGATAGAAGCGATTGACTCACTACCTGAACGAGAAAAAATACTGATGGGACTTTATTACGAACAAGAGCTCAACCTAAAAGAAATAGGCGTAGTCATGAATGTTTCAGAGTCACGTGTCAGCCAATTGCATAGCCAAGCAGTCGCAAGACTGCGTGCAAACTTAAAAGAGAAAGCATGGACTGGAGCAGTTTAGTCGGTATTGGCATTGCGCTAATCGGCATTTTATTTGGGCAAGCTATCGAAGGCGGGCATGTCGGTTCATTGCTGCAGCCTGCTGCATTCATCATTGTTCTATGCGGCACCTTTGGTGCTGTGTTGCTACAAACCAACGCAAAAAGTTTCATTGCAGGTATTCTGATGGTGCGTCAGGTGTTCACCACACCCACCGATGACAGACAAGCGCTGGCCAAGCGCATCAATTTGTGGAGTAATTTTGCCCGTAAAGAAGGTATTTTTATGCTGGAGTCTTTTCTAAAAAAAGAAACCGATCCATTCATACAAAAAGGCTTGCGATTGATGATTGATGGTACGCCTCCCGATAAAATACGAGAAATATGCGCTATCGATATGCATTTTTATGAAATACAGCAACGCAACTCCGCTAAAGTATGGAACGCTGCTGGAGGTTATGCACCTACAATTGGTATCTTGGGTGCCGTGCTTGGCTTAATCCATGTGATGGAAAATCTCTCAGACCCTAGCAGATTAGGTGGCGGTATTGCGGTAGCTTTCGTTGCGACAATTTATGGTGTTGGCTTGGCAAACTTAGTGTTTTTGCCCATTTCAAATAAACTAAAAGCGCTAATACAACATGAAATGATGCGCCGTGAAATGCTACTTAACGCCTGGGTTTCTATTGCCAATGGTGATCATCCAAGAATTGTAGAAGAACGTCTACTCGCCTATTTACGATAATTTATTTCAAAAAAATCAATCATGATTAGAAGAAAACCCATAGAAGAGGACGATGAAAGCCCAGACCGCTGGCTGGTTTCCTATGCTGATTTCATTACACTTCTCTTTGCATTTTTTGTAGTAATGTACGCAATTTCATCGGTTAATAAGAGTAAATATAATGATTTGACGTCTTCTATGGGGTCCGCCTTCTCTGGTATTAATCCATCTGACACAGAAGGCAATATTACAAATCATTCTGGCACAAAAAACAAAATCAAAGGTCAGCAAAGTTCACTTATCAAACCCTTACCGTTAACGCATCTCTATAATGAGAAACTACGCCGCGAGCGTGAATCCATGACTAAAATGGGGGTTGATTTGTCTAATACACTCGCGCCACTTATTAACGAGGGCAAAGTGCGTGTATCGCAAAACAATCGTGGCATTCGTATTGATATCCATGACAGCTTGTTATTCAGCTCAGGTTCGGCCGAACTAGCCAGTGCCGCTTCAAACATTCTAAACGAGATTGCAGTAGAAATTAAAGACAATCAGCGCCTGATTCAAGTTGAAGGCCACACTGACAATACAGAAATTCATAATGCTACTTTTTACTCAAACTGGGAGCTCTCAGCGGTACGCGCTAGTAGCGTAGTGAGGATGCTAAGCGAAGCTGGTATTGATGATGACAGGCTCAGTGCGCTGGGATTTGGTTCAGCACAGCCTATCAGTGAAAATGACTCCCCTCTGGGACGCGCTAAAAACCGCCGTGTTTCTATCATGATTTTGTACGAGTCACAGAATCAAGAAGATTCTTCTTTGGATATTGCACCACAAAATAGCAACAAACCATAACACTTGCTAGCAAACTTTTGTTAGAGATGTTCTATCAAGCCTTTAACTACGCTGTCTTTGGTGTAGTGCTGGTTTCAACCAGTCCTAACGCCGCATCAAACTGTTCAATTGGCAATGGTTTGCCAAACAAGTAGCCTTGGTAGCGCTTACAGCCGTTGCTTAGCAGTAGCGCGCGCTGCTCTTCTGTTTCCACACCCTCGGCAATCACATTCAAGTAAAGACTCTGCGCCATGGCAATGATTGTACGTACAATAGATCGATCATGGCTATCGGTCACAATATCACGCACAAATGATTGGTCAATTTTAAGCTGAAACAATGGCAACCTTTTGAGGTATTGCAACGATGAGTAACCAGTACCAAAGTCGTCTAACGAGAACTGCACTCCTATCTCACCTAACGCCGTCATGGAAACGATAGTATCTTCGATGTTCTCCAACAAAAGACTTTCGGTCAGCTCTAATTTAAGTTGCATCGGGTCAATAGAATGTAGCTCGATAGCAGCGCGTACTTGCTCCACAAAATCAGATTGACGGAACTGCTTGGCACTCACATTGATTGAAAGCGTGAGATCACGCGTAAGCGGGTTTTGATGCCATGCCTTAATTTGAGCACAAGCAGTATCTAACACCCAATTTCCAATAGGTAAAATCAGCCCAGTTTCCTCCGCTAAGGGGATAAACTGCGCAGGCGAAACCATGCCGCGCTCAGGATGTATCCAGCGAATTAAAGCCTCCGCGCCCAACGGGTGACCTAGATTATCTACCTGGATTTGGTAATACAGATGCAATTGCTTATTCTCTAGTGCTTTACGCAATTCACGCTCAATCGCTACGCGAGCAGTGATACTAATCTGCATCTGAGGGTTAAAAAAGCGCATGGTGTTACGGCCAGCTTTCTTAGCCTGATACATAGCGATATCTGCTTGTTTTAATAGCTCATCTATTGTGGCACTGTGACCATCAAACACGGTAATGCCTATACTAGGCGTAATATGATGTTCATGTATATCAAGCTCATATGGCTGATTAAGTGTCGCTAAAATTTTATTAGCGATGGTTTCAGTCTGTGCAGCTGCCTCAAAGCCTAGTTCACTTAGGTCTTCCAGCACTACCACATATTCATCGCCGCCCAAGCGCGCAACAGTATCGCCCTCACGCACGCATGAAATCAGTCGCTCTGCGACTTGCTGCAATAACAAATCGCCAATATCATGGCCGAGCGAATCATTGAGTACTTTAAAATGGTCAAGATCTAAAAACAACACAGCACCCTGTCGGCCATTACGCGCACTGGCTGCTAACGCATGCTTAAGTCTATCCATCAGCAAGCGCCTATTGGGTAAATGTGTGAGAGAGTCAAAGAACGCGAGTTGCTGAATCTCTTCTGTTGCAGCCTTTATCTGACTAATGTCAGTATTTGCCCCCACATAGTTGGTAATAATCCCGAGATCATTTTTAACGGTAGAAATAGTCAGATTTTCAGGATACACATCGCCGCTTTTGCGCCGGTTCCAAACTTCGCCTGACCATCGACCCGTCTTATTAATACTTTCCCACATTGCTGCATAAAAAGCAGCGTCATGTCTACCTGAACTCAATATACTTGGATTTTTACCGATAAGTTCGGCATCGATATATCCAGTAATATCAGTAAACGCTTTGTTGACCTTTAAAATACGGTTATCTGCATCAGTAATCATCAAACCATCTTGCGACTCAAAGGCAGTGGCGGCAATGCGCAAATCTATTTCAGCATTTTTAACCATGGTGATATCTTCAAGCGTAACGCGCAACATCGATTGCTCATCTTCATCATCCATGCGTATGCAATTTAGGTTTGCATAAAAACTCATGCCATTGTGCAGCATAAACTTCATGTCAAAACTGAGCTCTTCTGATGGATTTAGCTCCTTCAGGGTCGAGAACATTCGAACCCAGCGTGCTTTGTCATTTTCATCAATAAACTGTGTAATGCGCTGATTAATAACGTTCTTGCGATCCAAGCCCAACATCGCAGATGCGCGCCAATTAAGCTGAGAAATCATTCCATGCTTACTAATAGTGATATAACCAATAGGCGCAAATTCATATAAATCTTTAAATTTGTCATGTGATTCTACCAGCTCAGCGCGGGCATTTCTAAGGATAAGCTCTGCGTTTTTGCGTTCAGAAATATCTGTTTGTGTGCCAATCATACGTAAGGGCTTGCCCGCCTCGTCACGACTCACCAACATCCCCCGGCTCAGCATCCACTTATACTGCCCATCTTTACACTGTAGGCGGTATTCCACCACATAGGTGCCCGTCTTACCTTCTAGATAGGATTGTCCAGCATCTAAAACGTTCGCCCTATCATCGGGGTGAATACGCGATATCCATTCCTGGCGACTATTCATCGCCTCATCTGCTTCAAGCCCCAACATTTCTTTCCAGCGTTGAGAGTAAGTGGCTTCTTGCGTTTGCACATTCACATCCCAAACGCCATCTCCTGAGCCTTCAATCGCAAATTTCCAGCGATATTCGCTGTCTAGCAATGCTCTTTCAATTTTCTTGCGCTCGCTAATATCGCTCACCGTGCCAATCATTCGCAACGCCTTACCATCAGCGTTTCTGCTTACCACTGTGCCACGGTCGAGCACCCATTTATAGCTACCATCTTTGCATCGACTACGATATTCGCAGACAAAACTAGCAGTTTTTCCATCGAGACATGCTTGCGCCGTTGCCAGCGTAGCTTCTTTATCCTCAGGGTGAATACGACTGTCCCACTCATCGAAACTATCTGTAATCTCATCTTCTGAATAACCGAGCATTTCCTTCCATGCTTTAGAGTAATACATGGTATGGCTAACTTCATCGCAATCCCAAACGGCATCGCCAGCGCCTTCTAGCGCGTATTTCCAACGGTAATCGCTATCTTTTAAGAGTTGATCTAACCGTTTTTGCTCAGTAATATCCGTGATAAAACCATGCCAAAGCACATCTCCGTTAGGCTCTAGTTCAGGCGAAGAATTACCTAGCAACCAGCGCTCTGTGCCATCTTCATAGCGCACTCTAAACTCTTCGCGCCATAGGGTTAAATCTTTCGCTGATATTTCAATAGAAGTCACTATGTCGTCATAGTCGTCAGGATGGATTATTGCAAATACTTTGGAGGCATCTTCACGCACCTCTTCAGGGCTAACTCGGAAGATATAATTAATCGCTTCACTCGCGAAAGGGAAGCATGAAGTACCATCTGGTCGCAAACGGAATTGGTAGACGATTCCAGGTACATTGCTGGCAATTTTCAGGAGTCGTTTCTGCTCTTCTAGTCTTGCCTCTTCAAGTTGCTTACGCTCGGTAATATCTTCCTCTACGCCAAGCACGCCTATTATTTCACCATTCAAATTTTTTAAAGGGATTTTGGATTTTCTGTGCCAAACTATTTCTCCATTTGGTAGAACATAACTATACTCACGATCAATTTTAGACTCCCCAGACTCTATAATCTCTCGATCTTCCTGTTGGAATATCTTTGCATTATCTTTCCATAGAAAATCCGTATCCAATTTACCCACTATTTCATCTGTATTATTATGTTTTGCTTCTAATGCGAATGCTTTATTGCCACCTAAATATTGTGAATTCCTGTCTTTCCAATAAATCTGCACAGGTGTAATATCAATAATTGTTTTCAGAAAGTTGCGTGAAGTTTCATTTTCTGTTTCGGCATTTTTAACTTGGGTGACATCTAAGGCAATGACAAAAAGCCCAATCACCTCACCGCTTTCATTTCTATTCGGAATTAAATGTAGGACACCAAATAAGGTTTGGCCAGAAGGAGTCACTACTGAACCTTCTAGACTGCAGGCTTCTCCCGCCAAGGCACGTTGCGCATAAGGTTCTGTAATTGCAAACTGTTTTTCTCCTTCCAGTTCCCGCATCGTTCGCCCAATAATCAATGCTGGCATTACACCAAACACCATTTCATATTTTTTATTCACATATTCATAGCGCAGTTCTCGGTTGACACGCGCTACAGTACCAGGGATGTTATCCATCAGCAGTTGCAATTCACGCTCATTTTCTTTCAACTGCTGTAAGGCAATATCAAAGCCTTGTGAGGCCATATAAAGGTCGTCTTTCGACTCTGGTTTAATTGTCAGACTTGCATCCGCATTGCCAGCCAAAGGCAAGCGAGTAGCCGCCGAAAGAATTGTGGACTCTCCCACATGCACCTTACGCGCTAAGGCACGAATTCGGCTTAGAATAATATTTTGTATGGCTTTATGGATAAAAAAGCCTATCAACAAGCCTATAAAAGCTAAGGCAACACCCATCGATATAAATAACATATTTAATGGCGCTAAAATAGCTGCGACTGGCACTAGCCGGTAATAGCGCCAACCCATAGGGCTTATCTTTGTACTTATCGCCAAGTATTTTTGGCCTTTAATGCTTACCTGTTGTTCAAAAACAAGTGCGCCGCTTTCAACTTTTTGTTTAAATAGCTTTTCAAGCAATGGTGCTTGACTGAGATCGGGCTTGAATCCATCTGGGTTCGCTTCTAATGTTTGTTGCCAAGGCCCTGCCTCTAAGTAATGCCTATGCTCATCAAGCAGAAAAAATAGCTCGCCACGATAGCGCTGAGTTTTTTTAAACAAAGTAGCAAATATATTCTGCAAGAACATATCTTGTCCGATATTGCCTATCCAAACGCCATTCACATCTACTGGTTTCACTGCGCTAATCATCCATATTTTGACAACTGGGTCATAACTAGCCTCGGTCCAGCGCACCTCACGTAGAGGATTGGTGGCTGGGTCGCCTAATGTCATCCAAGCAGTTTTTGTGTAGTCTGTATCCGCTGGCATTTGCAAAACAAAATCTTGGGTCAAATTATCAGCAATTACTTCAGTTTTATCGTGGGTGATTAACCACAAATTATTAAAATATGAATTAAGGCCAAATGCCGCTGCATCTATGATTTTTTTGCTGCGGAGATGTAAGCTTTTTTGTTTTGCGTCTAATTTAACTTCTGGCGGTATAAAAACTCCCGCAGACCTATCGGTTTCCGATTTAATTGGTCTGCTACGCCATGCCCCATCGGCACTGCGCTGCATCATATTATCGTACAACTTAACCTCATAATCCTCTGGTGCACTAGCTAGGTCTTTTTGCAACAATTGAGATAAGAAATTTAGCTTGGCTTCTTCTTGTACAATCGGCCTAAATACATTTGCAATGTTGATATTGGTATCGGCCTGTAAAGACATGGCCTCTTTATTTAACAATTTGTCTTGGTAATAGTAATAAAGGCCAATTGCTGCAGGAATTGTGATAAGCGCAACAATGATTGAGATGACGATGGCAAATCTGCGGTTTAAATGCATAATGAATTACCGCGAAGAATAAAAAAAGTGATTTCTCGCCTAGAAGTGAGGCGTACTACTGAACTAGCGTTAATTGCAATGAATGACAAATTGACACCTAATCTTTTATCGCAAAGTGAATTTGCAAACTTCTGAACGCACGATGCTTACAGCTATTTTTTATTTTTTGTAAAATCTACTTCTTTTGTCGTTACAAATCAGAGACGGTGGCAATATGTACCATCGCTTCTAACCAATAAGCTGGAAAACACGACTATTCTTATTTATTGTTAGAGTGTTAGAGCTTATATTGCATACTTTACATCAAGAAGTCAATACAAAAAATTGAATTGATTTAAAACAATTATGCCATCAAGGCTGCGCGCACTGCAGATTGCGTTTTTGCTTGGCCGTTTCTGCCATAAACATCGCCAACACCTGAATTGCCTTGTAGATGATTAAGTAGTTGCTGGTTAAGATTGAATTGTTTATTAATCAAAATACCATTCAACCGATTTAATTCTTTTGCTTGGATTAAGGTTTTTTTTAGTACGGCCCATGCCTCGTTCAAGGCTGGTTTTGCTTGTTTTTTAAGCCATTCACTCATGCCTATTTCGTTAGGCTCAAAACCATTTGCGGCCAGTGCATCATAGCGATTTAATACCACCACATTCATGCGCTGTAGCACTTCAGACTTTTCATCAAGCAAAGCTTCTATTGCGTCAATATCTGCTCGTACCAAAGCGGATTGTTCACTGCGTATGGTGGCTAACAATTCATTAGCCAGCTTGGCATCTTGCTCGAATGAAACGGCTTTAATAGAAGTTGGTGCTTTCATGCTGCCCTCATGTTTTTTTGGTGTTGAGTAAATCTTTCACTGTTTCAATTAAACCATCTGCAACTTTTTCTGAGCTCACTTTAAATTGGCCGCTTGCAATAGCTAATTTAATCGCGGCTACCTTTTCAACATCAAATACATTATCGGTCGCAATTTTTGCTTCCAATGATTGCAATTGTGCTGACATTGGCGACAAAGTCACACTATCTGTCGATTTGGCCTCTAATTGAGATATTTCGGCCTTTTTGCTGGCAGCAGCTTTTTCGGCGCCTGCCTTATCAATACCAAGACCTACTTTACTTTTGATTGAATCATTAATTTTCATGAGAAATTTCCTTTTCGCGTAATTGTCTATGCGCAACCAACTTGTACACCTAGCGCTTCTATATTACTTGTATCGGCATAGTTTGAGCGAACTTTAATCCTTTTTCACTAAATTATTATTCATAACTCACATTAAAACCCAACCTCAATCAGGCCGCCATTACGCGCAATTCCTGTCACAATCTGACCACTGGCCACTTTTACTTGCACAATCTGTCCCTCATTCGCTTTGCCCATCGCCTGACCTTCCGCAGAAACACTGAAACCGTTGCCGATTGATGTTAACTTAACAGTCTGTCCTTGCTGTACGACAGGAGAAATTTTCAGCATTTCTTGCCGCAACACTGTGCCTGCATTCATTGATACATTCACAGAACGCCCAATAGCTTGTGTCTGATCGGTAAAAACACCCGCTGGCAACTGTGTTAAATCGCCACTTTCAAAAAGCAAATCCTGACTGGTCACCACCTGCCCTTGCGCCAATGGTGCCGCTGCAACCAGATATTGTGCGACGACGCTTACTGTGGCCTGAACGTAGATAGTCCATAAATTAGGTGCATTACAACGCACACCTACACTGGTCTTGCCCCACGCACGGCTTCCAGTCGGCAAAAATACCTGCGCATCTGGGCATTGTGCCAACTTCATATTAGGATCGATTGCACCAACGCGAACATTCACCTTGCCAGGATAGCCAATTGTTTGAGTTTCTAAGAACTCTGCAATTTTAACTTTTACTGTAGATAGACTCTGTTTGGCGACTAGATTGGCTGATTTATCAGTGATTGATGTGACTGTCGATGCGGTTTCAGCATGGCAGAAAGATGATAGCGCCAAGCACACAAGGGCAATAGCACTACGCGTTGCGTTTAATCGCAGGTCTTGGTTTGCATCGCTCACGTTCCGTTCCATTCCATCAATCCCATCAGTAATGGCAAATTTATGAATATGCATTCTACGGATTCTTTCACAAAACAAACCAAGGAAAAGAGACAGATTTACCCTTTTACTTTTGTAATTAAAGAACACCTTTTGATTTTAGACTAGCCCTCATAAATGTTAACGGCAAAAAGTGTTTTTTCTTTAAGTTTAAAGTTCTTGCGCTGTGATGAAAGGAAATGATTGTGCTAAATAAATTAGATGACGCTTTAAGCTTTCATCAAAATGCATTAAGGGTTCGCGGCCAGCGCCAAGAACTTATCGCGGCTAATATCGCCAATGCCGACACCCCAAATTTCAAGGCGCGCGACATAGATTTTAAATCTGCCATGCAAAGTGCGGTAGCTGGCATGAGTAAAGAAGTTTTTAATACTGCCAAAACATCGGCACAGCATTTGGATGGCATGCCCTCGAAAGGCGCATCAAATGGCGCTGCTGGCGAACCGTTATTTCGCCCCATTATACAAGGCAGTGTGGATGGTAATACGGTGGATATGGATGTGGAACGTAACCAATTTGCCGACAACGGGATTCGCTATGAAGCCAGCTTAACCATGATAAACGGTCAGTTAAAGCAATTGTTAGCGGCAATTCAAGGTCAGTAGTCGCCTTTTAAAGGAGTAAAAAATGTCTCTATTTAATGTTTTTAATATTTCTGGTTCAGCTATGAGCGCTCAATCGCAACGCTTAAATGCTGTGGCCAGTAATCTTGCCAATGCGGATAGCGCAACCAGCGCCAACGGCACGCCTTATAAGGCTAAGCAAGTAGTGTTTAGCGCCATACCAAGCAATTCGCCAGATGTGAGTGGTGTAAAGGTGCAAAAAGTAATTGAAGATACTTCACCACCTAAAGTGGTGTATGACCCAAAACACCCGCTGGCGGATGAAAAAGGCTATGTCACCATGCCCAATGTGAATGTAACAGAAGAAATGGTGAATATGATTTCCGCCTCTCGCGCTTACCAAAACAACGTAGAAACCATGAATGCAGCCAAAACCATGCTGCTTAAAACACTGACTATAGGACAACAGTAAACTCTAGTCTCTAGCGCCAAAACTTAAAGGAACTCAATATGACCACAGTACAAAGCACCTCAAACAACCCTACGCAAGCCTTGCTAGATAGTGTAAACGGCAAGAAAAATACCGCTAAAGGTAGCGTAGATGCTGCTCAAGACCGTTTTATGACGCTGTTAGTCACACAAATGAAGAATCAAGACCCACTCAACCCAATGGATAACGCGCAAGTGACTAGTCAAATGGCGCAACTATCTACTGTTACTGGTATCGATAAACTTAATAATACGCTGGAGTCGCTGATTGGCAGCGTGCAAACAGGTCAATCTTATCAGGCATCAAGCATGATAGGCCACAACGTATTGGTATCTGGTAACGAGGTTAATACCAGCGGTACTGGCGGTTATTTTGGCGTTGATTTGCCAATAGGTGCCGATAAGTTATCTGTCGCCATCAAGGACTCTGCTGGCAGCACCATCAGAACGCTAGTCTTAGGCGCACAAGAAGCTGGCACGGTACCTCTAAGCTGGGACGGGTTTGCTGATGATGGCTCAGTAGCTAAAACAGGTAGCTACAAATTTGAAGTTGCCGCAACCACTGCCGGCCAAAGCGTTGCGGCTGATGGCTTAAGTTACGCCCAAGTAATGAGCATTTCTAACAATGCCAGCGGCATCAAGCTTAATTTAAGCAACTTGGCCTCTGTAAGTACAAGCGACGTAAAAGAAATTTTCTAAACTACTTATTCAACACTACTAATTAGGAGTAAATCATGAGTTTTCAACAAGGTTTAAGCGGTCTAAATGCAGCATCAAAACAACTGGAAGTGATTGGTAACAACGTATCTAACGCCAATACCGTAGGATTTAAGCAATCTCGTGCCGAATTTGCCGATGTGTTTGCCAACTCTTTGAGTGGCGGCGGCGCATCCCAAATTGGTATTGGTACCAAAGTTTCTAACGTTGCCCAGCAATACACACAAGGCAATATCACCGCCACCAATAACTCGCTAGATATCGCCATTAACGGCGGCGGGTTTTTTCGTATGAGCAATAACGGTGCTATTACATATTCTCGTAACGGTCAGTTTCAAATGGATAAATTTGGCTACATTGTGGATGCCGAAAGTAAACGCTTGACAGGTTACACCGCCAGTACAACTGGCGTACTTTCTACTGGCGCCCCTGCAGAAATCAACATTAATACGGGCGATTTACAGCCTTCAGCTACAGCGGCGGTAGTCGGTTTAGTCAATCTTGATTCCCGCAATGGTGTACTCCCTGCCGCTAGCTTTGATCCATCTGATCCGACTACTTACCATAACTCTACCGCTGTCACTGTATTTGATAGTCTAGGTAACTCACATACCTTACAAAGCTTTTTTGTAAAAACTGCCGCAGGTGCATGGGATGTATTTACAGCTGCCGATGGCGTATCTACTACAGTACTGCCAGCGCCTACAGCCACGCTCACCTTTACTGGCACTGGTGTTGCCCCAACGGTTACACCAAGCAATGCTGCACCAGTATCTTTTGCAGTCACCACTGGTGCGACAACGCCTGTTCCATTGACGATGGATTATTCTGGTAGCACGCAATTTGGTTCAAATTTCAGCGTTAATAGTTTATCGCAAGATGGGTATACCTCAGGACGTTTAGCAGGTTTTAACACTGGCTCAGATGGCACTATTGTTGGTCGTTATACCAATGGACAATCCAAAATCTTAGGGCAAGTGGTACTGGCTAACTTTGTCAACCCAAATGGTTTGCAATCTCTGGGAGGCAATGCTTGGGCTGAAAGTGCAACTTCAGGTGCTTCTTTAGTAGGAACGCCAAACACTGGCTCACTGGGTGTACTGCAATCATCTGCAGTTGAAGATTCCAATGTGGATCTTACCGCTGAGTTGGTCAATATGATCACGGCACAACGTGTTTATCAAGCCAATGCCCAAACCATTAAAACGCAAGATCAGGTATTACAAACTTTAGTAAACCTACGCTAATAGCTGAAATTTTACCTAGTTAAAACCCAATAAGGAGGCGCACGATGGATCGCATGATTTATACCGCCATGACAGGCGCAAAACACATACTGGATCAACAAGCGACAACTGCCCATAACTTGGCTAATGCCACGTCCACAGGCTTTAAGGCGCAAGTAGATTCATTTCGAGCGGTACCAGTTATCGGTAGTGGCATGCCAACACGCGCTTTCGTTGTGAATTCCACCGTGGGTGCAGATTTTAATCCAGGTCCTATTCAGGCAACTAGCCGTGATTTAGATGTGGCTATTCAAGGATCAGGTTGGCTTGTGGTTCAGCGCGCAGACGGCTCCGAAGGTTACACACGCAACGGTTCGCTCAAAGTCAGTGAAAACGGCTTACTACAAACGGCCTCAGGCTTGACTGTCATGGGTGACGGCGGCCCAATTAGTATTCCACCTGATGTCACTATTTCTATTGCCAAAGATGGCACTGTGTCTTCCGTATCCAACAGCACGCTGCCAGGCCCATCAAATGCGATTGGTCGCCTAAAACTAGTCAACCCGCCCGAAGCCGATCTAGTGCGATCTGAAGATAGTTTATTTGTCACCAAAAGCGGCTCTGCAGAAGTTGACGCTAACGTCAATGTGGTCAGTGGTGCGCTAGAAGGCAGTAATGTCAATGTAGTGGATGCCATGGTCACCATGATTAGCCTAGCGAGACAATTTGAAACACAAATGAAGCTAGTACAGAGCGCCGAGAATAACGCCAATAAAGCCAGTCAGCTCCTGAGTATGGGTTAAGGCCAATTAGTTTAATATCAATTTAAGTTACAAAAGGAAATAAAATGATACGCTCACTATGGATTTCAAAAACTGGCCTCGATGCCCAGCAGACGCAAATGGATGTGATTGCCAACAACTTAGCTAACGTCAGCACCAATGGTTTCAAGCGTTCGCGTGCTGTGTTTGAGGATTTGTTGTACCAAAACATACGCCAACCTGGCGCACAAACTTCACAACAAACGCAGTTACCTTCTGGCTTGCAGCTTGGCACAGGCGTGAGGCCTGTCGCTACAGAACGTATTTTTAGCCAAGGTAATCTACAACAAACTAGCAACGATAAAGATGTCGCTATTCAAGGCGCAGGTTTCTTTCAAGTGTTGCTACCCGATGGCACAACAGCCTACACTCGTGATGGCTCTTTTCAAGTAGACAGCCAAGGTCAATTGGTGACTTCAAGCGGATTCCCTGTGCAACCAGCAATTACCATTCCAGCAACTGCACAAAGCCTTACCATAGGCCGTGATGGCACCGTTTCAGTGACCACTGCTGGTTCTGCCGCAGCCACACAGGTAGGTTCGTTGCAACTGGCTACATTTATTAATCCGGCTGGTTTGCAAGGCAAAGGTGAAAACTTGTTTGTGGAAACCGCCGCTTCTGGCAACGCCAACACCAACACACCAGGTGCTAACGGCGCTGGAATTTTGTCTCAAGGTTACGTAGAGACGTCTAACGTCAATGTGGTAGAAGAGCTGGTCAATATGATACAGACCCAGCGAGCTTATGAAATCAACAGTAAAGCGATTACTACATCTGACCAAATGTTGCAAAAACTAACACAAATGTAATTTTACCAAACACTAAATACTAGATAAATCCATTAAGAAACAAAGAATTGATTATGTTTAATATTAAAATTTTTATCGTTACTAGTTTACTAATACTAAGCGGTTGTGCAATTGCACCAAGTTCTATCGTTAAGCAACCGATGACGGCTAGACCACAAGTGGTGGCTCCAACTGCAACTAGCGGCGGCGCAATTTTCAACAACGCAGCATACCGCCCGATGTTTGAAGACCGTCGTCCACGCTACGTAGGCGATATTGTCACAATTAATATTGCTGAAAATACTTCAGCTACCAAGGCAGGAGGCAGTTCTGGCAGTAAAGACGGCAAGGTAGACGCAGCCATAACTAGCTTATTTAGTCACAATGTTCCCACAGCCAACTTTGCTGCAAACTCTGCAACTTCTTATGCAGACAAGGCAGCAGCAAATTCTAGCAACGCTTTTAACGGCTCTGTCACCGCTACTGTCATTGAAGTATTACCCAATGGTTACTTGGTTGTTAGCGGAGAAAAACAGGTTTCATTTGACAAGGGCACCGAATTTGTTCGATTTTCTGGTGTAGTTAACCCTGACACCATCACCGCTGGAAATTTTGTCACCTCAACTAAAGTGGCAGATGCCCGCGTTGAGTATAGAACCAGCACTAAAATTGATGCTGCAGAAATTGCAGGTATGTTTGCTCGCTTCTTCTTAAGCATGGGCGCCTTGTAATGAATCATTACTTTAAAAAAGCTTTTAGCTTTCTATTTAAAAAACGGCTAGAAATCGTCTTTTTTCTGCTTTTTATCAGCATATGGATGATTCCAACCGCGCATGCAGAGAGACTTAAAGATTTAGCTTCCATCCAAGGTGTTAGAAACAATCAGTTAATAGGCTATGGCTTGGTGGTGGGTTTGGACGGCACTGGTGACCAGACCACACAAACACCCTTTACTGTACAAAGCATTATCAGCATGATGCAGCAAATGGGCGTGAGTTTGCCTCCTGGCACAAATTTACAACTTAAAAACGTAGCTTCTGTCATTATCACCAGCAGCCTACCCGCGTTTGCACAACCTGGACAAACTTTAGATATTACTGTTTCATCGATGGGAAATGCTAAAAGCTTGCGTGGTGGCACGCTGCTAATGACGCCACTTAAAGGCGCGGATGGTCAGATTTATGCAATTGCTCAAGGCAACTTAGTTGTGGGTGGCGTTGGCGCTTCTGCAAATGGTAGCCAAACACAAATTAATCACTTAAGCGTAGGCCGCATTTCTGATGGCGCTACTGTTGAACGCGCCCTACCCAGCCCAATTAGCCAAACTGATAGTGTTAATCTAGAATTGAAAGAATCAGACTTTTCTACAGCATCACTGGTCGTAGATGCGATTAATCGTAAATTTGGACAAAATACTGCATTTGCACAAGATGGCCGAGTGATACGTGTGCAACCGCCAGCCAATAATAGTCGCGTAGCATTTCTTGCAGCATTAGAATCCATCAGTATTTCTCCTGCCGCAGGTTCTGCTAAAATTATCTTGAACGCACGTACAGGCTCGGTGGTGATGAACAAAGCGGTTACCTTAGATAGCTGCGCTGTATCGCATGGCAATTTGTCCGTAGTTATCGACACTTCGCCCGTTATCAGCCAACCTGGTGCATTTTCAAATGGGCAAACCGTATCAACTGCAGTCTCAAAAATAGACATTAACAAAGAGCCTGGCAAGGTTTTAAAGCTTAATAATGGTGCTAATCTTTCCGATGTGGTCAAAGCGCTCAATGCCATCGGCGCAACACCTCAAGACTTGCTGGCAATACTGCAAGCCATGAAGGCGGCTGGTTCATTACGTGCTGAATTAGAGATTATATAATATGATTAATAGCGCAGATCTCTCAGGAAAAGTTGCTTTTGATGCCAATGGCTTGAATAACCTTAAGCAAGCAGCAAAAGAAAATTCGCCTGAAGCTATCAAAGCGGTGGCCAAACAGTTTGAAGCAATATTTATGAACATGATGCTTAAAAGCATGCGAGAGGCCACATCATCACAAGATAATCCATTTGATAACGAGCAAAGTCGTACTTTTACTTCCATGCTTGATCAACAACTCAGTAGCAACCTATCCTCAAAAGGGTTGGGGCTTGCAGATATTCTTGCTAGACAGTTGAGCAAAAACAACTATGCAGCGCCTGACAGTATGGTGCAGGCTGTCACTGATAAACCGTCAACGTCTGGCTTTGGCCAGCAAACTGGTGCAATGCTAATCACTAATCCACTTTCAACAAACACGGCAAGAACGCTTGAACAAAAACCTTTAGAGCAAAAAGTATTACCAGTTGATCATTCATCTGCTGCTAGCAAAACTTTAAACAACAAACCATTAAACGATAATTCTGCTGAATTTCAAAACCGCATGACGCAACATGCTGAAGCCGCAAGCCGCGCTACTGGCGTGCCTGCACATTTAATGCTTGGTCAAGCCGCGCTGGAAAGCGGCTGGGGGAAACGTGAAATCAAAGCAGCAGATGGCACACCAAGTAATAATCTGTTTGGTATTAAAGCTACTGGAAACTGGGATGGCAAGGTAGTCGAAGCTACTACCACCGAATACATCAACGGCATTAAACAAAAGCGCATAGAAAAATTTCGTGCTTATGACAGCTATGCAGACTCTTTCAAAGACTTTGCTAAGCTCATGCAAAATAATCCGCGTTACGAAAACGTTATGACTAATCTGCACAATGTGAATGGTTATGCGCAAGCGATGCAAAAAGCTGGTTATGCCACAGACCCTCACTACGCTAGCAAATTAGCCAGTGTGATACAGAAAGTTTTAGCCTCATAAAATTAATTAAATCATTCGGCCTAAAGTTTTAATTATTTATGCCGTCATCAAACTTATATTATAGATTTTGACGAAAAGAAATCATGGCTTCTAATATTTTAAGCATAGGATCTAGCGCGCTGAATGCGGCTCAAGTGGGTTTAAGTACAACTGGGCACAACATCGCCAATGCATCTACACCAGGCTACTCTAGACAAGTAGTGGTTCAATCTGCCGCACAGGCACAGAACTTTGGCTATGGTTATATTGGCCAAGGCACTGAAATTGCTGCTGTAACACGTGTTTATAGCGAAATATTGGCTAAGCAAGCAGTGAATAGTCAAGCCGTCAGCGCAGGTATAGATATATACAGTGCGAATCTTGATTCTATAGAAAACATGCTGTCTGACGCTTCTGCTGGGCTTAATCCTGCGCTTAATGATTTTTTTGCAAGCGTACAAAGCTTATCAGCCAATCCTAACGACACACCGACCCGCCAAAGCATGCTGTCTTATGCGCAATCTTTGGTGAATCGATTTCATAGTGCTAGCAACCGCCTGAATGAAGTTCGAGACGATGTTAATACGCAACTCACATCCAGTGTTAGCTTAGTTAATAGTTATGCTAAACAGATCGCTAGGCTAAATGATGTCATTGAAAAAGCGATTAACGCTGCTGGCAATCCCCCTAACGACTTGATGGATCAACGCGATCAATTAGTGATGGAACTTAGTAAGCAAATTAAAACTACCGTAGTGCCACAAAATCAAGGCAGTTATAACATCTTTATAGGCAATGGATTACCATTGGTAGTTGGCACAGTCACCAATTCACTTATTACCACATCATCGCCAACAGATGCTGGTCGGTTAGAAGTAGCTTATCAGAACAAGACTAAAACCACAGTTTTAGGGGGTGATAGCCTTCCTGGTGGAGCGATTGGTGGCTTACTTCAGTTCCGCTCCGAGTCTTTAGACATCGTGCAAAATCAGCTAGGACAGATTGCAGTAACACTTGCAGAAACCTTTAATGCTCAGCACGTGCAAGGTTTAGATAAAAATGGCAACCCTGGTGGATCATTATTCAGCATACCCGACCCAGCGGTGAGTTTTAGTAGTTATAACACGGGCAATGCTGTTATCAACAGCAAAATTGTAGACGCCCGCGCAATTACAAGCAGCGATTATCGACTGCAATATGATGGCACTAACTATAAAATCACTCGCCTGAGCGATAAAACAGTGCAGAGTTTTACCAGTCTACCTCAGACAGTGGATGGCCTAAGTTTTAGTCAAGCTTCTGGCACTATGCTTGCAGGTGATGATTTTGTCGTCCGGCCAACACAGAATGCCGCAACCTCCTTAGGCTTGCTGTTTAATGATGCTAGCAAATTGGCTGTTGGCGGCCCTGTGTTAAGTTCAAGTTCTAATCTAGCGAATACAGGTGCTGCAACTCTTGGTGCGCTAACAGCTGGTAGCACCTATGCATCAAGCCCACTTGCTGGTGCGATTGGTATTACTTATGCTACTGGAATTCCAGGAACTTTAACACTTGCTCCATCTACGCAACCAGTTACTGTTACATCCGGTGGAACCACAACAACCTTTCCTGCTGGTTCGCCAATTACCTACACCAGTGGCGCAACTATTACAGTAGGCGGCTTAAGCTTTGCCATTACTGGTGCACCTGCAAATGGTGACCAATTTACAATCTCACCCAATACTAGCAACGGTTCTGGCGATAACCGCAATGGATTGCTGCTAGCTGGATTGCAAAGTCAAGGCACATTAAATAATAGTAAAACCAGCTACTCAGATGCATTAAGTCAACTTGTTAATAATGTAGGTAACAAAGCACGTGAACTGAAGGTGATAGGTGCGACAGAGGCAAAAGTACTTGAGCAAGCCACTGCAGCAATACAATCAGAATCAGGCGTAAATTTAGACGAAGAAGCGACCAATCTTCTACGTTATCAGCAAGCCTACCAAGCTGCTGGCAAGATGATGCAGATAGCCAGCCAACTTTTCGATGTACTCCTACAGCTAGGCCAGTAAAGATATTTTAGGGACAAAATTATGCGCATAAGCACTAACACTATCTACCAAAGTGGTATTTCTAAAATAAGTACACTGCAAGCGGAGCAATCCAAACTTCAGCAACAGATTTCTACTGGTAGACGCATAGCATTACCCTCAGACGATCCGGTTGCCTCAGCACAGGCTCTAGAAATATCACATGCTCAAGTCGTTAACTTATCATTCGCTGATAGTCGTCAATCTGCTCAAATCAAACTCAATACCTTAGAATCAAGCCTAACAAACATTACTAACCTTCTTGTATCAACACAATCAGCACTGGTTGGTGCTGGCAATGGCGCGTATTCAGATTTGGATAGAAGCTTTATCGCAACAGAATTAGCTGGTTCTCTTGAATCGCTAATTAACCTTGCTAACACGCAAGATGCATCGGGAAGTTTTATTTATGCAGGCTTTAAAACTGACACTAAACCATTTATAACAAATGCCTCTGGTGCTAGTTATGCTGGTGACAGCAATCAGCAATTTATACAAGTAGATGCACAGCGATTAATGGCGGCAAATGCCTCGGGCGATAACGTATTTCAAGCTGGCGGAAATGATGTATTTACCACATTGAGTAACCTAGTGACATTGCTAAACACCCCAATCACTAATGCTGCTACGCAAACTGCATTTAATACAGGGTTAGCCACGGCGATTGGTAACCTGCAAGGCTCAGTAGATAATGTACTAAACGTACGCGCTGCTATCGGCTCCAAACTTAATGAACTTGATGCGTTAGATACTGCTGGCTCAGACCGCGCACTGCAATACAGTAAATCGCTTTCAGATCTACAAGATCTTGATTATGCTAGCGCACTCTCAGACCTAGCAAAACAACAAACTATTATGGAAGCGGCGCAAAAATCATTTGTTCAAACTACTCAGCTATCGCTTTTTCAATTTATATAAACATTAATTTTTAAACTTTGCTTCAGGCACTGCTACTTGGTGCATGTTGCTTACACCTTGTTCAATAAAATTTTCAATCGGTTTTAGCATGCCTGGCAACGCCAATGCCAATGCAACAAACCCCACGCTAAGTGTAATTGGGAATCCAATCCCGAATAAATTAAGTTGAGGTGCTGTTCTCGTTAGTATGCCTAACGCCATATTGGTAATAAGCAATGCGGCCACTGCTGGCAAGGCCAACATTAGGCCCGCGCTAAATATAGTCTCACCCCATAGCGCAATCTTCATTGGATTAATTCCACCGCCATCGAAGGCTATTGGCATGCTAATAAAACTGTTGGCAACCGCAGTCACAATCATCAAATGCCCATCTAAGCCTAAAAAAATCAGCATCGTTAGTAGTACCAAAAATTGATTTACTGCTGTACTTTGACCTTGAGATTGCGGATCATAAAAACTGGCAAAACCAAGCCCCATCGACATGCCAATTAACTGTCCAGCCAAATCAACCGCCGAAAAAACCAGGCGCATACTAAATCCAATTGCTAAACCTATCACTAACTGCTGCACCAAGATGAGCAAACCTTTAAAAGAAAATATCTCAAATTGAGGTAATGGAGATAGCGTCGGCATAATAATTAGAGTAAGCATCAGACCTAAGCCGAGTTTAACTTGATTGGGAATTGAGTTATGGCTGAATATTGGCGCTGTAGCAATTACGCCTAACACCCTAGTTAAAGGCCAAAGCAGGCTAATCACCCAAGTCTGAAGAAGCTCGCTGCTAATTGAAACCATTATTATTCTAATCTAACAGGCCTGGAAGCCGCTTCAATTGGCCATGGCTGGTATGTTTGTAAAGACCAAATGCATATAATCCACCATAGTGGTGAGCATATATTGCCCAGCAAACATGAGCGTTACAAACACACCTACCAACTTAGGAATAAATGATAGCGTGGCTTCGTTAATCTGCGTAGCTGCTTGAAAGATACTGATTACCAAACCGACGACTAAAATCACCAACAATACAGGTGCTGCAACTAGCAAAGTAATTTCCATCGCATCTCTGCCAAGTGTCATGACGCTTTCTGGAGTCATTTAGTTTTCCTTAAGTATCAATCAGTTAATAAAAACTTTGTACTAGTGAACCCAGCAACAACTGCCAGCCATCCACCAATACAAACAACATTAATTTAAACGGTAGCGACACAATCGAAGGCGATACCATCATCATCCCCATCGCCATCAGTACACTAGCAACCACCATATCGATAATTAAAAATGGAATGAATATCGCAAACCCAATCTGAAAGGCTGTTTTTAACTCACTCGTCATAAATGCTGGTACCAAAACCCTTAATGGTACTTGTTGTGGCGTGTCTATTTTTTCGATTTGTGCCATTTTCACAAACAGTGCAAGGTCGCCTTCACGCGTTTGTTTCATCATAAAAGTCTTGAGAGGTTCAGCGCCTTTATCCAGTGCTTCTTGCATGGTAATTTTGTTCTCTGAAAGCGGCTGATAAGCATCTAAATAAATCTTATCTATGACCGGGCTCATCACAAAAAAAGTAAGGAACAATGCCAATCCTATCATTACCTGATTAGGTGGCGCGGACTGTGTACCTAGTGCTTGGCGCAACAGCGACAACACAATAATAATGCGGGTAAATCCTGTCATCATGAGCACTGCTGCAGGTAAAAATGTAAGTGAAGTCAGTAGAATTAAAGTTTGCAGGCTTAACGTATAATTTTGACCGCCACTGGCGCTTGGTACTGCATTTATTAGTGGCATCCCGTTATCGGCAAAAACCATTAATGGCAACATGAGTATCGTTGAAAGAACCAACATCCATAAGGCTTTTAAGTGATTATTTTTCATCTGATTTTTCAGAACTCTTAATATCGGTAAATTTAGCGGTCGATTTCTTTAACCATTGCGCAAACGAGGGTGCAAATGATTGCGCGAACTCCCCCATATTGTGATTAAACAGCTGATTAGAATTTAAGTTAGCTGGTAAAATTTCTGAAGTCTGCATAGAACCAGCATCAAGATTTGCAAGGCCATTAACTTGACCAGAGGCCACACCAACCACTATCCAGCGCCCTGCAACCTCAAGCACCACGACACGCTCGCGCGAGCCAACGCTAACGCCACCTACAACACGCACTACGGATTGATTATTACTGCCAATATTTGGCATAAAGCGCTTTAATCCCCAAGTAATTAAAGCCATCACTGCAAGTACCACCACCAAACCTAGCACCATTTTCAGTACACCACCTGATGGCGAAGCTACTACTCTATCCGCCGCCCATACACTAGAAGGTAGCGTAATTAAACTCAAAAAAAGTAAATTTAAACGTATTTTCATGAATAACTTTTCTGATCAATTTACTTGTTAATTTTGCGAATACGTTCAGCAGGCGTGATGATATCGGTTAAACGAATGCCGAATTTATCATTCACAACAACCACCTCACCCTGAGCGATCAGACATCCGTTCACTAGCACATCCATTGGTTCGCCAGCCATGCCGTCAAGCTCAACCACTGAACCTTGTGCTAATTGCAGCAAATTTTTAATGGCAATTTTTGTACGACCTAATTCAACTGTAAGCTGTACTGGAATATCTAGAATAAAATCAATGTCGTTTTGTGTTTCATTTAGTTTGTTCTTTGGACTAAATTCAGAAAAAACTTGCGTCTGTTCAGCGTTGTTAGTTTGAAGAGCCGAAGATTCTGCGGATGTCTGTTCCGCCATTGCAGCACCCCAATCATCCTCCGCTACCGCTTCATCTGTTCCTGCTACTGTTTCATCTACCGCTTCTTCTAAGGCATCAGTCGCCATAGGGTTCTCCTTTAATATATTCTGTTGAGTTTGATCGTAAAAGCTTCTCTACACGCAAGGCATACTGACCATTAAACAATCCATATTTGCAAAGCATCACGGGTATACCATCTACCTGTCCTTCAACCTCTTCAGCAATATGCAACGGTATGACATCGCCAACTTTCATATTAAGCACTTCTCCTAATTGCATTTTGGTTTTGGCTAAATCTGCCACAATCTCGATCTCCGCCGCTTGCACCTGCTGTGTCATTAGTTTTACCCAGCGTTTGTCGGTACCTAACACTTCGCCTTGCAAAGTAGAGGTCAACATGTCGCGTATCGGCTCTATCATCGAATACGGAATACAAAAATGTATCTCACCACTTGCAGGACCCAGTTCAACATTGAATGTAATCGCCACTACCACTTCATTTGGCGTAGCAATATTAGCAAACTGGGTATTCATCTCTGAACGCATGAACTCAAACTGCACCGGATATACTGGTTCCCATGATTTTGAGTAAGTCTCAAACACGATATTGAGAATGCGCTGAATAATGCGCTGCTCAGTTTGCGTAAAATCACGTCCTTCTATGCGCGTATGAAAACGGCCATCGCCGCCAAACATGGTATCTACCACCAAAAAAACTAGCGTTGGGTCAAACACCATCAACGCATTGCCACGCAGTGGTTTCATCTGTATTAAGTTTAGATTGGTAGGAACGACCAAGTTACGTATAAAGTCGCTATATTTGATAATACGCACAGGGCCAACAGATACTTCAACAGTGCGACGTAAAAAATTAAATAACTCTATTCTTAGTAAGCGTGCAAATCGCTCATTGATGATTTCAAGGGTAGGCATACGCCCGCGCACAATGCGCTCTTGCGTAGCCATATTGTAGTCACGTACAGTACCAGCGTCATTCTCTGGCTTTACGTCCTCACCATCGCCATCCACACCTTTTAATAAGGCATCAACTTCGTCTTGAGATAAAAATTTATCAGCCATTACAAAAAGTGTTCTTTTATTGAACTACGAAAGAAGTAAAAAATACACCTGAGATTTTTTGCGGCTTAGCGCCTGCAGAAAAAGGCTTCTTCACCTCAGCAATAATTTCATCACTGAGTTGCTTTTTACCTTCCATGGTTGAAATATCGGTCGCCTTTTTACTAGTCAACAACATTAGCAAACGGTTACGTACAGCTGGCATTTGACCTTTTAACAACTCTGCCTCTTCTGCATTCTCAACTTGCATAGATAGATCCAATTGCAAAAATTTCTCGTCTGGATCTGGCTGAAGGTTCACTGTGAATGTTTCTAAAGTGACAAATACTGGTGCATGTGCTGGTTCTTCATGCTTTGCCTCTTTTTTATGATCTGACTTCTGATGCATAAAATACCAAGCCGCCCCACCACCGCCAGCCAGCAGCAACACTGCTGCTAGAATGATAATGAGTTTCTTCTTAGAAGATTTCGCTGGTGCTACAACTGCAGCCTCTTCAGATTTAGGTTCCTGTGCCATATTCATGCCTTTCCATATTGACTGTGACTTTGTCGCCTATTTTCAATCGTTGGCGTTATTGATGGCTCTATTATGGAAAAAAATGGCTTTACAACATGCCTGAATAAGAAGGGGAAAAGGGGGTTAAATTGAAGATTCTGATTGCTAGATAATATGTCTTTTACATTAATTGAATTATGAACATAAAATAACTATATAGATTAATGAGTTAAACAAAAGTATCTACCAACCCACTACCTGAGCGAATTTTATTATTCACAAACACGGCTTTTGCTTCTGGTAGCACCAGAGAACCACTATTAGATTGTGAAATTAATCGATTTTGCGTAGCTTGCTGAAACGCTTGCTTTGGCTGATTTCCAGAACTGATATTTGCTTGACCAAGCTGAATGCCAGACTCGCTCATTTTTTCTCGTAAATTTGATATACCATCTTGCAATGCTTGTCTAACATCTGCATTATCTGAAATAAATGTTGTATCTACCATGGCATTATTCACATTAATCACTACTTGCAATGGACCAAGATCTGGCGGATTAAGCGTCAATGTCGCAGATTGTTCGCTGGCACCTACCATCCATACCACTTTTTGACTAATCGCTTGATCCCAGCCAGATTTTCCTAGATAAGTATTAATCGTGTTTGCACTGCCAGCCTGTTGCACTGGAAAAGCAGTGCTAGTTTGCATTAGTGGTAGATTGCTTGCAGGTATGGCTGAGTCTTTTATCGGTGTATTTTTAGTATCTAGATCTTGGCTGACGAAACCTTTAGCAGTGTTAAGTTTCATTGTTGACTCACTACCAACCGCTTGCTTAGCTGCACTTTGCTGCATCACATCTGATGCTGCATTATCATTTAATTTGGATAGACCTTCCTGTGAAGAAATATCCTGCGCTTTAATGTTTTTACCTTGAATATCATTAAGTTGGATATTTTTGGCTTGGGACAATGCGTTACCTAACATCAAGTCCAGATTTTGTTGTTTTTGTGATTCATCTTCTGATATCGCAGTCTTAGTAGCAGAAGCAAGTGAAATTTCTTGTGAATCAGGAATGGCAATAGCTTTCATCGCAGGCACCATCATACTTGGTACTAATATCGAAGTTGCAAGTACTATGGTATTAGCATCTATTATATTGTTACCTTCATCTTCGGTTTTTTGATCAAGATCATCCTCTGTAACAGGCAATTTACTTGCAATTAATACTGACAGCTCAATGGGTTCGTTACTTGGGTTGTCTATAAGTCCAACATTTTCGTGTATCTCTTTATTATTAACTTTTTTACCCGCTCCTTGCTTTCCTTCAGCGACGTTGCTTACAATCGCAGCGTTGCCAGTCATAAGCTCGACCTTCTCTTCAATCTCTTTTAGGTCAGCATTGCTATGTAAATTGGCTTTTCTATGAGTTAGTTGTTGAGAAATTGATTCTTGCCGATTAACTTCTTTCTGTGCTTTAACTTGCCTAGTCAACATTGCCTGAAATGAACTATTTGGCTCCACAGCGACGGATTTATCAGCACTTGTACTACTTTTATTGGCGATTTCAATTTTTGTAAGCGCTGCAGTTTGTGTCATGTGTAATGATAAGTTTTTCATATTGCTAAACTCCAGAAATTAATTTCTCTTAATTTTAATATGCTATGTTTCTACTCATTTAATAGTATCTAAAGCTTTATAAATACCTAGTTCTATTGGCGCGCATGGCGAATTCATCCATCATTTTTTGGTCTTTTTTTTGCTCAATCTTTTTTTCTTGCTTGTCAGAACGCTTTGAGAGCACCTCATATGACAATTTTTTACGTTGACTTTCCTGCCATATTTCACGTTGCGCAAGCACTTGTTGTTTTGTAAACTCGATTACTTCCTGTTGACCAATCACCGCCTGATCTAGCTTACTAAAAAAATTCTGAAAATTTCGATAAGCTTCCGCTCCAATACCAGTCTCTGTCAGATTATTAAGATTTTTAATATAGTCCTGACGATATTCACGCAGCACTTGTTGCTTACTCAGCGCTTCTTCATACATTTTCATGGCATGTGCTAAGGCCTCGGCCGCTAAATCTACTTCCTTGGCAGCGATTTCTTTTAACATCTTAATTACATTGGTTGAACGTGCTGCCATATTGTCTCTATCTCTTTTTTAATCAAACTAGTTCAAGACAGATTCATCCAGCACATGTGCTAGATACTGGATGCTTTCGCCAACCCTAGCCTGTTCTGCTATATCTTGTTGCAGGAATGCATAAATACTTTCATGCTTGGCAATTGCCTGATCAAGCACTGCATCACTACCCGCTTCATAGGCGCCAACATTAATCAAATCCACGCTACGCATATAACGTGAATTTAGTTGCTTAAGCTTGCGAGCAAGTTTCTGATGCTCTGGACTGGTAATGTTGTGCATGGCTCGACTAATCGATTGCTCAATATCAATCGCAGGATAATGGCCGCTTTCAGCCAAACTACGGCTTAATACGATATGACCATCGAGGATGGCTCGAGCCGCGTCAGCTATCGGATCCTGCTGGTCATCACCCTCGGTAAGGACTGTATAGAATGCAGTAATTGAGCCTTCACCAGGCTTACCGTTACCAACACGCTCTACTAGTGCTGGCAATTTTGCAAACACAGAAGGTGGATAACCTTTAGTAGCAGGCGGCTCACCAATAGCGAGCGCAATCTCACGTTGTGCCATAGCAAAACGTGTTAATGAATCCATAATAAGCAGTACGTTTTTACCTTGATTTCGGAAATTTTCTGCAATCGTCGTAGCGTAATTTGCGCCTTGCAAACGCATTAATGCAGGCGCATCCGCTGGGGCTGCTACTACGACAGATCGCGCTAAGCCTTCAGGGCCTAAAATTTGTTCAATAAACTCTTTGACCTCACGGCCACGTTCACCAATTAAGCCTACTACAATCACATCGGCTGTAGTGTAGCGCGCCATCATACCTAGCAACACACTCTTACCTACGCCAGAACCTGCAAATAGGCCCATGCGTTGGCCACGACCAACAGTTAGCATAGTATTAATCGCTCGTACTCCTACATCTAATATTTCTTCAATAGGCGCGCGCATCAATGGATTCATTGGACGCGTATTTAAAGGTGCTCTTTGTAAAGTTTCAATTTTTCCGAGGTCGTCCAGAGGGCTACCAGCGCCATCTACCACACGACCTAACAATTCATTACCCACTGGCAAATGACGTGCAATGTCTGTGCCTCGCCTGCGCGGAGGCTGGCCATGGTGAGGTTTTGGTAATGCTTCAGCTACCTCAAGCGCAAATACCTTAGCGCCTGGAACTACACCATCCACACTACTTTGTGGCATCAATAATAAGCAATCGCCATCAAACCCAACCACCTCAGCCTCCACCCTGCTACCTTCTGACAAAGGAACATAGCAAGCACTGCCAATAGGTAGCTTGATGCCAACTGCAACCATCACTAGCCCTGTTAATTTAGTAATGCGGCCAGCTATTTCAACAGGTTCAACAAGACGTAAAACTTCTTTGCAATCACGAATGTGATCATGCCAGCGAGACTGGTGCAAGTTTAATTGGTTTGAATTTAACTCAGTCATTGGGCTGCAGCCAATTGTTATTCTGTGCTAACGCTTCACTGATTCTTTTCCAACGTACTCCATTGGTTGCATCAATTTGATTTGCGCCAGTTTCAACTAAACAGCCGCCACGCTCAACATTGCTATCTTCTTGTATTAGCCAATGTTGACTAGATATTTCATCAGCCAAATATTCACGTAGCATCTGCGCATCTTCATGGTGCACCAGTATCCTGGCCGGTTTCTGCACATAAGGTAGGTAGTGTATTGCATCCATCACAACTGGTAGCAAGGTCGCTGGATCAACATTCAATTTTACTTTCAACATGGATTTAGCGATATCCAGCGCCAATGACAATACATCATCCGCTATCTGTTCATCTGATTTTTCCAGTGCTTCGCTAAAAGCTATCGTCAACTTCAGAAAGTTTTGCTTATCATCTTGGGCAGCCTCTCTTGCCTTTGCCATGCCAACCGCAAATCCTTCCTGCATGCCTTTAGCGTAAGCTTCTTTACGTACACCATCAAAAATTTGCGCTACCGCTAAAGAATTTGCAACGCCTTCTTTTTTCTTGGACTTACTGCTACCGATGCTTTGATTGCTATCTGCAAATGATGACATCTCCCATCTTTCATAAGCGGTTTGTTGTTCTTTTGGGACAGCTAAATTAGACATTTTGAGCACCTTTATACATATTGATCATCATCACCCTTGCCTGCCAGTTGAATCTGGCCTTCATCTGCTAACCTACGAACGATTTGCAGAATTGCTTTCTGTTGTGCTTCCACTTCTGAAAGTTTGACTGGACCTTTTGTTTCTAAGTCTTCTTTCATCATTTCTGCCGCGCGTGACGACATGTTTTTAAAGATTTTGTCGCGGATTTCATCGGTTGTACCTTTAAGCGCAACAATCAGTGTTTCAGACTGCACTTCTTTTAGGATGACTTGAATTCCCTTGTCATCAATATCCATGATGTTGTCGAATACAAACATCTGATCCATGATCTTCTGAGCCATTTCCTCATCGTAGCTTTTTAGTCCTTCCATCACGCTGGCTTCGTTTTCGCCATTCATAAAGTTCATAATATCTGCCGCTACTTTGATACCCCCCATTGTTTGTTTTTTAATGTTTTCGTTCCCTGTTAATAACTTGGTCATCACTTCATTTAATTCTCGCAAGGCAATTGGCTTAACGCCATCTAATGTTGCAATACGTAACATCACATCTTGTCGTAATCGGTCATCAAAAAATCCAATCACTGCAGAAGCCTGGTCTGGATCCAAATGCACAAGAATGGTAGCAATAATTTGTGGGTGCTCATTTTTGATAAACTCTGCTACAGTCGGTGCATCCATCCATTTTAAACTTTCAATTCCGCTTGAATCGCGCGACTGCAAGATTCGATTTAGCAGTCCAGATGCCTTATCTTCACCCAGCGCTTTATTCAATACTGATCGAATGTATTCATCAGAATCCAAACCAAAACTACTACTTTGCTCGGCAACTGTCAGAAACTCCGTCACCACACTATTTACTTGATCGTTACCTATCGACTTCATCGTTGCCATGGCAGCGCCTAGCTTCTGCACTTCTTTTGGACTAAGAAACTTCATCACTTCAGCAGCTTCATCTTCTCCCAACGCAAGCATCAGGATGGCACTTCGCATCACACCATCATCACTCATTTTTTCTATCCGTTTCCATTCGTCCAGTTAGCAACCACACCGGCCACTATTCTTGGGTTATCTTTGGCCAATTGCTTTGCTGCCAATAAATTCTGATCAGAGGCTGGAGCCGCCAATCTTGCCTGCTCGCCACTTAAATTCACGATGGCATCCTCACTTGCTGGCGCATTTAATGATTTTGGAGTCGCTGTCATTAATTTATTGATCATGGGTTTTAGTGCGCGAGAATAAATCATGAACAACACTAAAATACCTACCATAAATCGTAGTGCATCTTTAGCATACTCAACAGTCTCAGGACTCTTCCACATCGGTACTTCTGGCACGATTTCAACTGGTTCACTGGCAAAAGAGCTATTCACCACAGTTAGAGCATCACCACGTTCTTTATTAAAGCCCATCGCTTGCATGGCTAAATCGTTAATTTGCTTTTTCTCCGCAACAGTCAGCGGTCTATAGGTCACTTTGCCTTTTTTGTCGGTCACTGGCATATTGTTGACCACAACAGCCACGTTCAAACGCTTAATGCCACCCATCGCTTGCTGTACATATTTCACAGTTTTATCTACTTCATAATTGGTCGTGGTATTTTTTTGCGTAAACGCAGGTGCTATGGCTGCATTTGCGGCAGCTGCATTTGCATCGGCTGGCGCATTAATTGGCGAGGTAGCATTGGCTGGTGGCTGATTTGAAAGCGCACCTGGCACGCCGCTCGCTTCGCTACCATTATTCGTTAGCGATTCATTGCTTTGCATGCTGCGTACAGTGACATCTTCTGTTTTTTGATTCGGTTTATATGTTTCTGCGGCTTGCTCTAAGCTAGAAAAATCAATTTCTGCACTTGCTTCAGCGCGTACATTTTTAGCACCAACAATTGGTGTAATAATGGACTCAACACGTTTAGCAATACTCTGTTGGATTTCATCAACATATTTGATCTGGGTTGGGTCTAAGTTATTTGCGCCCATTTTCTTGGAGGTATCTGAAAGCAAATTACCATTTTGATCCACTACTGTGACATTGGCTGCTGGTAAATCAGGCACGCTGCTGGCAACTAAATGCACAACCGCACCTACTTGCTGTGCATCTAGACTGCGACCAGCGCGCAAATTTAACAACACGGATGCAGTAGGTTTTTGTTGGTCTCTTACAAATACCGATGCCTTAGGAATGGCCAAATGAATTCTCGCCACCTCAACCGCGCCGATAGATTGAATGCTGCGTTCTAACTCACCTTCTAAAGCGCGCTGAAAATTAACTTGTTCTACAAATTGTGAAACACCAAATTTCTGATTTTCTAAAATCTCAAAACCAATATTGCCGCCCTTAGGTAGGCCATCTGAAGCCAATTTAAGACGCGCTTGATGCACCTGAGCAGCAGGCACAAGAATCGCCGTGCCACTGTCAGAAAACTTATAAGGCACGTTCATCTTTTCTAACGCTGCTACGATGGCACCGCCATCTTTATCAGAATAGTTAGAAAACAATACGCGATAATCAGGCTGCTGACTCCATAACCAGAACACGGCCATTACAGCTATCACGGCAGCCGCTCCAGCTAACAAAAGTAGCTTATTACCCATTTGTGAAACAGATCCCATCACGCCTCCATTCACTAAAACTGCATCAGTTGCCATTGCATTCTTTCCATTTACCTATTGGATACCATTATGCAGATTGCCAAGATTTTCAAATGTAGGAATAGAGCGATTTTAATCGGCCTATTTGGGTGCTCGAGTCAACGCTGAGGTGGTAAATTAATCACTGTTATATATTGACTTGAAATGGAGGTTAACAATGAAAGCAGGTGGAATTGACTCAAGCAGAATAGAATCCATGCTCGCACAATTAAAAGCAGCGGCTCAACGCCCACAAAATGACGCGATCGGTGGACTGGTTTCTCCTACAAGCATACAGAGTAATCAAGGCGCTTCAAAAGTTAACTTTTCTGATGCATTAAAAGCCTCACTTGATCAGGTCAACCAAGTGCAAACCAATGCCGAAAAGTTAGGTAAAAGCTTTGCGATGGGAGATGACAGCGTCAGTCTCTCCGACGTCATGATTGCCGGACAAAAGGCCAACATTTCATTTCAGGCGACTGTGCAGGTGCGCAACAAGCTGGTTTCTGCTTACCATGACATCATGAATATGCAAGTTTAACTTGCCAATAGATGCCCTGTAGCCCACATGGATATTGACTTGCAGAGCATCTATATTTACATATTTTTATCGGATAAATAATTTAATAGCGTATCTTCCGCCCTTTGTGTACCCGCCTCCAGCCGATATAACCAAGCCAATATTTCAGCAATGGCTAAATACAGTTCAGGTGGAATATGATCATCCAAATCCACTTGCATCAATAACGCCACCAAGTCTTTGGACTCGTGCACAAACACTCCATTTTCTTTAGCTTTGGCGATTATCTGCTCTGCAATCAGACCACGACCTTTAGCCACCACCTTTGGCGCGTAATCGCTGGCTTCATAAGCCAATGCAATCGCATGTTGATTAGTGTTAGGTTTTAATGCGGGAGTTGTCTTATTATTCTGCATGAGATGTGATGGTCAGCCTATCTAGCTGTTGGCCATTTCTTTCAATTGCTTTGGCAAGACTTAACTTTTGCCTTTCAAGCGTTTCCAGTGCTTGCGTTTGCTCAGCCGAAATGCCAATGCGCATACGCCCGTCGATAATAGTTATTCTGGCTGAAACCTTGCCTAAATGTGGTAAATGTAGCGTCATTTCACTAGCAATTGGCTTGTTTTCGGCAGTTTGCTGCTGATAAGAAGATTGCTGGCTAGCATCGAATTCCCTTTGTTGCAAATAAACATCCCAGTCCATTTTTTGTCCTGGCCAAACTTCGCCATGCCAAGACATACGTTGATTTTCTAGTATCGCCAGTTGTTGTGACACTAGGCCTGTAAGTAACGCATTTACTTGGTTTTGTGGCTCTTGCTTAACAGCCGTTAGAACTTGATTGCTTTGTGCTAATTCGCTCAAATGTGATTCATAAAACAAACCGCTGCTACTCACCGCTTGTTTTAAATCCTGCGCGACAATTTGTGCGTTGTGCGGTGCATGCGTGACAATTGAAGCCGCTTCGAAGCGAGTTGAAACACCTTCGCTATCTGCCTTGCTTAGAATCTGTCCAATAAGCTGTGCAGTAGGGCTAATCTCAGCAGTACTACCAGGTTCGTTCTTTGGTGTGGGTAAAAGCAAAAAAGTGGGTGCTGGAATAGCATGCAGGTATCTCAATAGCATTGTCTTTCCTGCTTGCGCGGCAGATCCAAGATTCATCTCTAGAACAACATCATTTAAAATGCCTTTACCATCGATTTTTACGTTATAGGTGGTATCACCCGCCTTAGTTAGCACTTGCGCGAAATATTCCTCCCCTTTAACTAGCTGCGCAGCCCTATCGCCAAGCGCTTGATTTATCGTGCCAATCGGGTCGACAGTCAGTATTGGCGCAATTCTAGATATTGGGTTAATACTAGCTTTGTTAACTAAACTTTCTGGCTTATTGAGCATAATGGTTGAAATTAAATTACTGTGTTTATTAATTACTAGCTAAAAGTTACTGTCTGTAAGTTTGCGACAGTTTTTTTCCTGTTTGTGTGCTACTAATTAACGCACTCAAACTCGCCATCCTAGGTGAGATTAAATTACGTATTTCCCTATCGTCAATAAGAATACGTTTGATCGTCGCGACCTTAAGTTCAGTTGCTTCGTTTGAAAGAGGTTCTATGTCCTTAAAAAACTTTAATTTATCAACAAGCTGGGCGCTACGTTTTTCTAACTCTGCTAACGCATCCCAGTCTTGCTCTTTGGCTGCCATCAACATTTGATTCGTTAGCGCTGCGATTGCTTCATATATTGCAATTGAGTTTTTATTTTTCATCACTCAAACCCCAACGTAATTAGCAATATTACGATTAAAAACAAGTTGATTTTGATTCGAAATTGCAGAAGATAATACTTGAGTAGCCGCCGCAGAGTTAACTTGCTCATTGCCGATTGATTCCCAAGCGCTTTTCAATTCAGTTAAAAGCTTAATCACTTCATTCACCAGTTCTGGTTGATTACGAATATTCGCAATAATCAATCGATGACTCATGTAAGCATATAGACTATCCAAGCTTGTTGCCACCTCGCCACCGGCTTGTTTATCCAGACTCAGCCTGAGCCCGCTTTCAATAATCATGATTGCCTTTGAAAACATGGCGCCTTTATTGGGGATATCTTTATTCTGCATATATACAATTGCACTATTACATGCGGTAATGGCACCTTCATAAAGCATAATGATTAATTTGTTAGGGTTTGCTGCTAGTACGCCTGTTTCTAGGCCAACTTGCGCATACACATTAACGCCTCTTTGATTCATTCCAAACATAATCTTATCCTTTACTTATCATTATTATTTATTAGCATTGATTGAAGCAATTTGCTGCGTAAGAAAGCTGCTGGTTGTGGACATGCTAGAAAGCAAAGTATCAAGCTTAGTAAATTGTGCTCGGTAGCGTGCCTCTACAGAGGTTAACCGTGCATTGATAGCATCAGTTTGTTTGTCTAGCCGAGTGATTGAGCTTTGCATACCATCTGTTCTAACCTTCAAAAGACCATCATCACTCAATAAATTGCTAATGATGCTGTCCAGCTGGGCGGCATAACCAATCGTAAAGTTTATAGTGCCCCGCGCACCCAATGCGCCACCGTTTACTTTAATACTCAGACCTTCACTCGCGTCGCCTGTTGCGCCAATCAAATTAGTACCCGCGCCAGTTGCAGCAGCTCCGTTGATAGTGCCTGCAGCATTAACTAAACTTGTGCCTAGCTGGCTAACCGTCACCGCATAGGTACCGGCTTGCGTTTTAATTGTGTTACCCGAATAAGAAATCAGCGGATCTGTAGTTTTAGCTGAAGTCGCGAACAAAGTGGCAATATCGCTAAAATTAGAAGTCACTGCCGAAGCTAATTTGGTTGCATCTAACGCTAATTTTCCGTCGCGTTGAAAAGATACGCCAACCTGGCTAAGCGAGTTGATTGTGTTGCCACTGCTAATGGTTTTAGTCATCACCGATTTGATTTGATTGATGACAGACCTTGCTGTGGCATCGCCCAATAGCGCGCCAGAAGCCCTGCCTGTCTCATCATATTTAGTCAGGTTGCGCAGTGCGTCATTTAATTTATTGTAACCATCAACAAATGCAGTAACAGATTCCTTTATCTTATCCTGATTGGTCGACAAGCCTAGGTTCACGCTAAGGTTATCACTGGTTAAAAGTAGATTAATCGTCACACCTTCAATCGCATCGGTGATGGTATTACTGGCTTTTACCACTGCAATGCCGTCAATATCTAGAATCGCATTTTTTGCAGCTTGCATTTGCGTCAAGTTTTGTCCACTACCAATGGCGGCCGTTGGATCATAAGCCAATTGCGACAAGCCAACGGCATCGACATTATTCGTGTCATCATCTGCCACAGAAATTTTTAAACTATTCACTTCGCCTGTGTCTTTAGAAGTAACTACCAAACGATTAGTTGTACCATCATTCACAATAGTGGCGCTGACGCTAGAGTTTGAAGCGTTAATGGCATCGCGTACACCAGCAAGGGTGTTATTTGAGCTACCAATTGCAATAACCACATCGGTTTTTGCCGCATTTGCAGTAAATGAGCTTGGTGTAGGCGGCACCAGCACTTCTGGCGTAAAAGTACCAAAAGAGATAGTCAGCGTGCCTGTGCCAATAACATCAGTAGTGTTTGCAACCCCAGCCATAGCCAGCTTTTGCGCTTTTGCCAGTTGGTTTACTGTTACTGCATAATCACCAAGGGTCGCATTACCATTGGCTGTTGCCGTAAATATCGCAGGATTGCCAGAAGTGACAGTTTGCGCATTAAATTTTGCCGGACTGGAAAGTGCTTTTACCGCAGTCTGAAAGGTCGACAAAGCACTTTTCATCGTACCGTAGGCAGAGACCTGAGATTGATAATCCGTTTTTTGTCTAGCTACCGCTGTTAAAGGCTGTCTTTCCGCATTCATCAAACTGGTAACGATAGAATTTACATCAAGGCCAGAACCAATTCCTGCAGATGAAATAGGCATATCAATATTCCTTTAGTATTTACTCATTAACAGCAAAATATTCATTAAAATTCCATTAAACGTATTTAAGCTGTCTGCCGAATCACTAGGCCTTGCAACTTGTCCAGCGTTTTGGACATGGCCACGACCTCTTCATTCGGAATCTGTCTTAATACTTTGTGAGTCGTCGTATCAACCACTTTAACAGTCATGCGTTTTGATTCATGATCTAGCGAAAACTCAATGGTCTGTAATGCAGGCGCTACATATTCATTCAATTTTTTTACAGCCCCCACAAGTGTGTCTTTATCCACTTGAGTCGCTAGCTTACTTTCTACCTTATCAACCGCTTTATGCTCTGCTGAACTTACTAATGCAATTTGGCCGGCGGCAATATTATGCGGGCCAGCCGGTCTATTTACAGATCCATAAGCATCTAATGGTGAGTTAAACATGATGAACTCCTTAACAAAAGTCCACAGGATTATTGCTAACCCTGTGGAAGTTGAATCATTAAACTTTCCTTAGGTTTAGCCTCTTAATAGTGCTAATACGCCGTTTGGTAAAGAGTTAGCTTGCGCTAGCATTGCAGTACCTGCTTGTTGCAAGATTTGACCACGTGTCAAGTTAGCTGTTTCTGCTGCAAAGTCAGCATCCATGATGCGTGATTTAGCTGCAGATTGATTTTCTACAGACACTTGCAAGCTACCGATGACAGATTCAAAACGGTTTTGTACAGCACCTAATGTAGCGCGAGAAGTATTTACACCGTCTAATGCCGTATCAATCGCACCAAGTGCAGTGGTTGCGTTCGCTAGTGAAGTTACATCGCCAGCAATGCTTGCTGCTGCAATCACACCAACACTAATCGTATCTGTTGCATCAGCGCCCACTTGGAATTGCTTGGCTGCACCACCGAATACGGCAGTACCGTTAAATTTAGTTGCAGTGCCCAAACGAGTCACTTCTGTTGCCAATTGCTGAAACTCAGTATCCAGATTAGTACGGTCACCAGCACTGTTAGTCGCGTTGGCAGATTGAACAGCCAGTTCACGCATACGTTGTAATGCATCTGTTACTTTGCCCAATGCACCTTCTGTAGTTTGTGCATAAGAAATCGCATCGTTTGCATTACGGATTGCCACAGTTTGGCCACGCACTTGTGCGTCCATACGAGTTGCAATTGATAAGCCAGCCGCATCATCTTTGGCACTGTTAACACGTAAACCTGAAGATAAGCGTTGAATAGATTGATTTAAGCCCATTTGTGATGCGCTTAAATTACGTTGTGTGTTTAATGAAGCAATGTTGGTATTAATTACTGAAGCCATGATAAATCTCCTAAATATAAGTTAAGTTTCAATTACAACCTGCTTAAGCGTTGCAATCCAGCATGAATTGCGTTGCAGTTAAAAGTATTATCGGTAAGCTTTTGAGAAAATTTAGGGTAAGTTCTAAAATTTTGTTTCATTTACAATTTTTCTCACGAACTTGATTTTCGTTTCTTACCGAATAAGCAGTCCCGATGTAAACAATGTCGGCAGTAATTTTTAAATCTTTAGGATATTGCTCCTTACCATTAGTTTTTATCATTAAAATAGTTTAAATTATTTTTATACAGATGGCCTGTATGCCAATATCTATAAGGCATACAGAGCTGATAAAATTAAACAATTTAGCTTTAGAATGAATATTATATAAACACTATGATATCCAATAACTTTGGGAAATAAAGAGGTAATACAGGGAGGAAAACAGGTTAAATCTTGGTTTAGCTGGCGAGATTGCTGGCTAAACGAGACTGCAGATAGCTTAGTTGTAAACTAAATTATTCTTGATTGCGTAATGTGTCAGTTCAGCATTGTGGCGAAGATGCATTTTATCTAATAGCCTTGTACGATACATACTCACCGTTTTAACCGAAAGTGATAGCTGGTCTGCAATTTCACCTACAGACAAACCAGATGAAATCATCACCATTGTTTGGAACTCGCGGTCTGAAAGTGTTTCGTGCGGTGATTGAGGTTTATCCATGCCTACTTGATTTGCCAATATTTCAGCAACTTCAGGCGTGATAAATTTCTTACCTTTTGCAACAGTGCGAATTGCGCTAAGCAAATCAGATGAGGCACTTTGTTTGCACAAGTAACCTGCTGCGCCTGATTTTAGCGCCCTTACAGCATATTGCTCTTCCATATGCATCGATAACATCAGTACTGCAATATGACTATTTTCACCTTTTACATATTTAAGCACATCCATACCGCTACGATCTGGCATCGAGATATCTAGTAACATCACATCTGCATTGAGTTGACGCGCTAGTTTGATCGCCTCAGCACCATTCTGCGCCTCACCAACTACTTCAACATCGTCTGTTGCAGATAAAATCTGATTAATCCCAGCTCTCAAAATCGCATGATCGTCAACAATAATTACTCTAATTTTATGATTGTTGTTCATGCATGATGCTCCTGATGTACTGTAATTATTTCGACAATTGTGTGTGTATTTTCATCAGCAAAAAATGCTGGTTTTAGGCTTAAATCATCTTCTAATAGATTGTTTTCACTATCTGTAGTGATTGGCTCTGTTGTAAATCCAGTCATTGCAGCGTTATTAATAAACTTTGGTTCACCTGCAGAAGCTAATATACATGCGGCTTCAGGAGCTATTAAGTTTTTGAAAATTTTTCTAATGTTGTTCATTTGCATCTTTAATTATTTGGTTATTAGTAATTAGATAATTGCAAACAACATGCCAGCATTTGCTGTGGTTTATAAAACCAAGCAATTCAATGAAGATATTAGGAAGTTTTTTGGAATAGCGAGTGCGCTATAAGATGCATTGTTGCAGAAGTACTAAAATCGAGTGTGCTTGATAGGTTATTAAATGCCAAGCCTATTTAGCTAAAAAAGTTAAATCGGTACCTTAACTGTGATAACTGTACCTTGCTTGCTAGTGATTGGCTTAGAGATTCTAAAACTTCCATGCAAAGCAATGGCGCGCTCTTGCATACCACGTAATCCAAATGAATCCGTTTTTAATTTATCAACTGACTTTATGCCGACACCATTGTCTGTGATAGTCATCATCAATGAGTTCGCGCTTGCGTGTAAATCAACACTCACTTGTGTCGCTTGCGCATATTTAGCAATATTAGACATGGCCTCTTGGCAAATACGAAATAATGCCATGGCCTGATCTGTCGCAACAACAATCTCAGCTTGATTACATGTAAATTGGCAAGGAATCGCTAATTGTTTCTCGAATTCTTTTGTTTGCCACTCTACCGCATCCACAATACCCAAATCTAAAATGTTCGGTCTTAAATTACCTGAAATCCGATGCACTGTTTCAAAAGTATGATCTACTACAGATAACAAGCCTTTAGTATGCTCCAACATTGCGCTAGGCTCGGTTTTTGGCTGATCTATCAAGGATGACAAGCCCATTTTAATTGCAGTTAAATTACCACCCAAGTCGTCATGAATTTCACGCGCAATCTTTCTACGCTCATCTTCACGAATAGTGTTGATGTGCGCTGTCAGCTCTGCTAAATCGCGCCGGGATTGTTCAATCTCAAACTTCTCTTTCTTGCTTTGAGAGATGTTAAGCATAATGCCATCCCAAACGATAACCCCATTACTGAGCTTTCTAGGTGTTGCACGTAAGTTAATCCACTTGTTATCTTGCCAACCATCAATCCAAACGCGACCTTCCCAATCTAGCAAACAAAGTTCTGTCGCCGATGTTTTCATACGCGTACGCAACACGGAATGATCTCTTGCATTCATGATCGAATAAAAATGCTTAGAGTTCTGAAGTAGCTCTTCAGGCTCTATTCCTAGTAAGGCTTTACTACCTTCACTTAAATACATAAAAGCTATTTCGCCATCACCATCTTGTCGAAATTGAAAAACCATGCCTGGTGTATTAGCTACAATTGCTTGGTATCGAGATTCACTCTCGTTCAAAGCCTGCAAAGTTCTCTCGTTGGATGTTAAGTTATTCTTAATGACTAGAATGTACTCTATCTGATTGGCTTGCATGAGCATGACACGAAGCTGATAGTCATCTGTATTGCCAATAACGGGGTCTTGATCTAAAGACACTTCAATAAAATGTGCCTGACTTTTGCTGTGTTTAACATGATTGCGAAGCGCTTGCTTACTTACTCCAAGCAGGCCATCTATGCTTTGTTGTTGAAGGTTTTCAAGGTCAGTGCCGATGTTCTTTTGTGCGTTTTCACTCACATAGACGAGTTTCATCGTTGATGCATCAATCAGATAAACCTCATCCGACACACTTAGCATCATGGCTTTTAAAAATAATTGCGCATCAGCTGACGGAAACAATTTTATGTACCTTTTTGTTTTTTATTAAATTTAACACAAATTTATTAACAATTATTGTTTTATTTTTCAACACTATTGCTCAAATCAACTTCTGTCATTACACGATTTTTACCTGCTCTTTTAGCCAAATACATTGATTGATCTGCGCGATGTATCACGGTAGCTTCAGTTTCATCATTTTTAAGCAAGGCAACACCCGCACTAAAAGTAATTAGTAATTTCTCATTATTGCCCATAAAGAATTGTTTTGTGAGTGCCCTTTGTAAACGCTGAACCGTTAAAACAGCCGCATCTAGGTCGGTATCAGGCAACAATATCACAAATTCCTCACCGCCCATTCGTGAGACTATATCTGTCGGCCTTACCGTAGTTTGTATGACTTTTGCCAAGTGCTGCAATGCCGTATCGCCAACATTATGGCCATAAGTATCATTTAAACTTTTAAAATTATCAATGTCGAGCAAAGCTACGCTGAGTTGACCGCCGCCACGCTGGGCGCGCGCAATTTCTCTCACCATAGCCTCGTCTAGGCCTCGCCGATTAAGCACACCAGTCAGTTGATCCATGCGCACTGTTTCACTTAGCTCTGATAGCTCTTCTTGTAGTTTACGAATTTTTTCTTGTGCAGATTCAACATTATCGCGCTGTTGCAGTAATACTTCGCGAGAACGCACAATTTCTGCCTGCATGGTGTGCGTATCTTTCATCAAGTTTTCTAACAATACGTTAATTTGTAAAACATCCTCTGTTTCTGATAGTTTTTCGGCGTAATTTTCAATTTTTTCCTGGTAGCTACCACTTGAATCAGACATGTGCCCTAGACGATCAACAAAAGTAGTGATCATATTTTTAAAAGAGGCTTTAGCCTCTTGCAAACTATGCTTCAACATACCCTGTTTAAAAATAACTTCTTTCAGGCTCTTTTCAGCATCTTGAATCAGCGCTCTTTCTAGCGGGCTAGAAACAATCGTTTGCACCACGGCAATCTGCCCACGTATCCATTCATCGTCGGCAACCAATTCACTAATATTATCGATGAGCAATTTAAGCAATCTCAATAAGTCTTGCTTCATCCCTTCTTCATTGGCGCCCATCAGTTCAACACGCACCAATAACGCTCTGAACTGCTTGGCCATAAACTGCCAATCTTTTAACTTGCGCGATTTTTCGGTGAGGATGAAAATCTGGCGTGCTTCCTCTTTAAGTTCTGGATAGCCATCCAATCGTGGAATCAGCCCGTGATTTAATGACTGTTTCAACATATCCTGCAAGATACGGAAAGTTTCTTGAAATTGGTCAGTGTCGTATTGTGGTAATTCGTTTCCTTCCGCCAATTTGCTATTAACAATAGTCACTTGCGAAGTGTCGCTAGCAGCGTTTTGAACTTCTTCTGTAGAATTTACTGACTCAGCATAATTACTACTTTCATCATATTGCTGCCAGCCTTTAGCCATCGTCTGTATTTTTTGCGGCAATAGCGCGTCACCAGCAAAATTAATTAGCACTCTTTCTAATGCTTCATTTTTTTGCTGTGCATTCAATCCTTTATATTTAGTATTCCATCCTGCTAATAGTTCGCGGACGGCGTCAGGCCATTGCTTAGATAGCGTAACACTCGTGTCCATACCTTCGCCTAATAATGCTGGCAACCCAGTCCAACTGCTCTTATTTAATAATTTTTCCCAACGATTAATCCAATTAGTTTGTTCAGTTGATTTGTTTGGCAACTGTTTAAGGGCTTTTTTAATTGCAGTTTCTAGGCTATCTTTGGCTGGAATACTGGCTACTTCGTTATACACTAGCTGATAATTTTCAGGTGTAGGCTCCACACGACGCACCGCCATCTGCTTGAAAGTTTCACGGGCAATCTCGATAGGAATGGGCGCAGATTTATTTTGTTTACTGCTATTAAGCATAGTATTCATTTGGTGATTCACTATAGTCAAAATAATATATAAGACGTATTTTCCTACTAAAGTGTAAAATCAAAAGCAAATTAAGGCATACTTTTATCGCTCTGTTTTAAAGTAATGCTTGTCCTCATATTTAATCTGCTAGCTGAAGATCGGTGATTCATTTACCTCATCCAGTATTGCAAATAGCTTCAAATTATACGTCCTGTAAGCCGCATGGATATTGCCTCCCAGAGCATCGAATGTTATTTATTTTTAAGTTGCTTGATGTTAAATACTGCAAATTGAGGTAAAATCTAGGTTGGCGGGCCTCCCCGCATTGTAAAGTAGCCAACCTGGTCAGATGCGGAAGCAAGCAGCCACAACTATTGCGCAAGTGCCGGGGGCAAGGCTCGCCTCCTCAGCTCACAATCAAATATAACGGCGTTATCGCGTTTTGCCGTACAAACACGTACTGTCTGCAACGCTCTGTCTTGTTCTTTTTGATTTTTCAACCGCGCGAATGCACTAACAATTTAACTCCAATTTGTTTTAGTCTAATTATGAGTTTTCGGCTAAAATTCAGCTTATGTCATATCAAGTCCTCGCGCGTAAATATCGCCCAAAATCATTCGAAACTTTAGTCGGGCAAGACCACGTTGTACGTGCGTTAACGAACGCACTTACGCAGCAACGCCTGCACCACGCCTACTTGTTTACTGGAACACGCGGCGTCGGCAAAACCACCCTCGCCCGCATTTTAGCCAAATCCCTCAATTGTGAAAGTGGCATCACCGCCACACCCTGCGGCATTTGTAATGCATGTACTGAAATTGATCGAGGTCGATTTGTTGATTTATTAGAAGTCGATGCTGCATCTAACACGCAGGTAGATGCGATGCGAGATTTGCTTGATAACGCTCAATACGCCCCCACAGTCGGCCGCTTTAAAGTCTACATCATCGATGAGGTGCACATGCTATCTAAAAATGCCTTCAATGCCATGCTAAAAACGCTAGAAGAACCACCAGCGCACGTTAAATTCATCTTAGCCACTACTGACCCGCAAAAAGTACCCGTCACCGTGCTATCGCGCTGTTTGCAGTTTAATTTGCGGCAAATGGCCAGCACGACCATTTCTGAGCATTTGCAAAATGTGCTCAATCAGGAAAGCATCAGTTTTGAACCTAGCGCAATTCACCTGATTGCACGCGCAGCTGCGGGCAGTATGCGCGATGCGCTTTCGCTCACCGACCAAGCAATTGCCTACGGCAACCAAACAGTGAACGAAGCTGAAGTGCGCAACATGTTGGGCGCGATTGACCAAAGTTATTTGTTTGAAATCTTAACTGCCCTACAGGCCAATAACGGCAGTGCCTTGATTGAAAAAGCCAAGCAAATGGAAGCGCGAAGCATTTCATTTGAAGCTGCGCTGAATGATTTAGCTAATTTACTGCACCAAATTGCAATGGCGCAAACCGTGCCAGAAAGTATTGCCAATGATTTACCAGAACGCGCGTTACTGTTAGATTTAGCGCAAAAAATATCACCTGAAACTTTGCAACTTTATTATCAAATCACTTTGCTTGGCCGCCGTGATATTGGCTTAGCGCCAGATGAATACGCAGGCTTCACCATGACTTTATTGCGTATGCTGGCGTTTGCGCCAACTGATAAGATTGCAGAAAAAACTTCAGAAAAATTGACTGTAAAGTCAGCACCGAACACGCAAGCTGTAGTTGAAGCCAAACCAGTTGAACCAGAGATAAAACAAACTGAAACTGAACAACTTAAACCTGTCGAAAACCATGCTCTAGAAGTCAGTATTCATGCGGCTTCCAGCCAGGTTATTTCAGAAAATTCTTTCGATGGAAATTGGAAAAAGTTAGTCGAACAAAGTTTAAAACTTGGCCTGGCACGCGCACTCGCGCAGAATTGCGAATTGATTAGTCACGATGAGCATAGTTTCACTTTACGTGTAGCAGAAAACCAAAAGCACTTGGTAAGTGCCAGTTATCAAGATAAATTATCCAGCGCGATTAATGAGTACTTTGGCAGAAGAATTCGCTTAAATTTTGAAATTGACGCCGTAGCTAACACGCCAGCAAAACAAAATGCGGTTGAAAAAGCCACCATACAATCTGGCGCGGAAGCAGCGATTATGCAAGACAGTTTTGTGCAAGCGCTGATTAATGATCTAGGTGCGCAGATTATTCCCAACTCAATCAAACCTAACTAAAAACTAAAACTTTGTCATCATGCCTTGTTCTAATTTCAAAAATGTTCGTTTACATACAACCACGTATGTCGCACTCCATTTTTTAAATTACGCCTCGCCTGATTTAAAATTTTAAGTTTTTATTAACCAATTAAAAGGAGTAGAACATGATGAAAGGTGGCATGGGCAATATGATGAAGCAAGCCCAAATGATGCAAGCTAATATGCAGAAGGCGCAAGCAGAATTAGCTGAAACTTTGGTAGAAGGCACAGCCAGCAACGGGTTGGTGAAAGTTAGCATGACCTGCAATAACGCTGTTAAGCGCGTAGTAATTGACGACGCAGCCATGGATGACAGGGAAACGCTTGAGGACTTACTGTTGATTGCGCTCAACGATGCGCGCGCAAAAGCCGAGGTTACTAGCGAAACTCGCATGAAAGGCATGATGCCCGCTGGCTTTAAAATGCCTTTTTAATTCTTTGTGAAAAACCCTCCTGTTTTAGAACAACTCATCGAATCACTGCGCTGTTTGCCTGGTGTTGGTCCAAAATCCGCGCTGCGTATGGCTTATCATCTGTTGCAGCGCGATAGAAATGGTGCGCATAATTTAGCTTTATCACTCGAAAGCGCGTTGCAAGTACTTGGTCACTGCACGCTTTGCAATAATTTCTCTGAAACTAGCATTTGTCCTTTGTGCGAGCCAGATAAACGTGAAACTTCACAATTATGCGTGGTAGAAATGCCTACCGATTTAATGATGATGGAACAAACGCAATCCTACGATGGCATGTATTTTGTGCTAATGGGCAGGCTTTCGCCTTTGGATGGCATTGGCCCAAAAGAGATCAATTTAGATAAACTCATTAAACGCGCACAAAATGGCGCGGTGAAGGAAGTGATTTTAGCGACCAATTACACGGTGGAAGGCGAAGCTACCGCGCATTACATCAGCGAGCTTCTCAAAGCCCGTAGCATCGCGGTAAGCCGCATTGCACGTGGCTTACCGATGGGTGGGGAAATTGAATACGTTGATAGTGGCACACTTGCACAAGCGATTTTAGAACGAAGAAAAATTTAGCCGATCAAACTCAGCAAATCCTTCGGTGCTTCAATTAGCGCATCAGCGCCCCACTCCTTTGGTTTATCTGCAATATCAATATAGCCAAATAACGCGACGACTGTTTTCATGCCAGCTGCTTTACCCGCTTGAATATCACGCTCTGCATCGCCTACATAAACACAATGTTCTGGCTTAACACCAATTTTCTTGCAGGCTAATAACAATGTTTCTGGGGATGGTTTTGGTTTTGGTGCGTCATCTCCGCTCACCACGCATGCTGCACGTTGATGTAAAGCCATACTTTCAATTAAACGTTGTGTAAAACGGCGTGGTTTATTAGTCACTATTCCCCACTTTAACTGCTTAATTTCAATGGCTTGCAACAAATCTGCAATGCCCTCCAACAACACTGGGCTACGAGTAAATACAGTATCGTAAATCGCCAAATACTCATCACGCATCGCAATAAAATTGGGCTCTTTAGGCGTAATTCCAAAGCCTAAGCCAATTAAACCGCGCGATCCGTGCGAAGCAAATGGACGTATTGCAGCATCACTTAAGGTGGATTTACCATGTCTTTCTAACTGAATATTAAGGGCATGCCCCAAATCAGGCGCTGTATCCACTAGCGTACCATCTAGGTCAAAAAGTATCGTGCTTATCAAATCAAACCTTAATCGTATGCATCATGTAATTGACAGAAACATCGTCACCCAGCCAATAATGTTGTGTGATTGGGTTATAACTCATGCCAATTAGATGATTCAGTGACAGGCCTGAAGTGCGCACCCAGCTTGCTAGTTCAGAGGGTTTGATAAACTTTTCATAGTCATGGGTGCCACGTGGCAGCATGTTTAAAATGTACTCTGCGCCTACTACCGCAAACAAATAGGATTTTGGATTGCGGTTAATTGTAGAAAAAAAGATATGCCCACCAGGTTTTACTAACTTGGTGCACGCTTCCACGATACTGGCTGGGTCTGGCACATGTTCGAGCATTTCCAAACAGGTCACCACATCAAAACTCTCAGGTTGCTCAATAGCTAACTGTTCTGCGGCAACTAGTCGGTAGCTCACATCTACATTGCTCTCAAGACTGTGTAATTGAGCCACTTTCAGCGCTTTTTCACCTAAATCGATTCCGGTAACCTTAGCACCTTTCATTGCCATTGACTCAGATAAAATACCTCCCCCGCAACCTACATCCAGCACAGTTTTGCCTTTAAGCGAAACGGCTTTGTCGATATAGTTAAGCCGAAGCGGGTTTATATCATGCAGCGGTTTAAATTCACTGGTTTTATCCCACCATTTGTGGGCGAGTTCACTGAATTTATTCAACTCCACTAAGTCTGCATTTGTGTCTGCATTTGTCATTTTCTAATTTCGCCTAAATTCTGCAAGTTTGGTTTGCCATTTGCTGGTTAGTTCCCTGATTTCTTGTGGCTCAAGATTACTATAGCTAGCACTGCCGCTTGTTGGTCGATGGAATTTTAAATCACCATTTACCCAAACATGGCTTACATGCTCACGTCCAGCCACATAAACCAAATGCGACACTGGATCAAAGCATGGTTGTGTTTCAATATCAGACAACTTTACCGCGGTTAAATCTGCACACTTCCCAATTTCAATAGAGCCTATTTTATCATTCAAACCTAAAGATCTCGCCCCATTAATGGTCGCCATTTCAAGCGCTTGTTGTGCAGAAATGGCTGTCGCATCACCACTCTGTCCTTTTGCAAGTAAAGCGGCAAGCCGCATCTCAGTAAACATATCCAAGCGATTATTGCTTGCTGCGCCGTCTGTACCCAGCCCTATATTAATACCATGTTTAGCGTATTCCGCAATTGGCGCAATACCAGAGGCTAACTTTAAGTTAGAGCTTGGGCAGTGAGCAATACTACAAGCGTGTTCGGCTAACAATTTAATCTCAGTTTCGTCTAGATGTACACAATGCGCAAGCGTGAGTGCGGGGCTAAGTAAGCCCAAATTAGCTAATCGGATTAATGGTCGTAAACCATACTTTTGCTCACTATCGCTAATTTCGTGTTGCGTTTCATGCATGTGCGTATGCAATCCAATATTGACCTGTTCAGCAAGAATCATAACGCGCGTAAAAATTTCATCGGAAACCGTATATGGCGCATGCGGCGCGAAACTAAAACTAATTAAAGACTCATCCCGTAAATGATCACGCGCCTCTAGGCCTTGTTGAATATAACTTTCCGCATCTGTGGCATACCGTGTAGCAAACTCTAGCACCACCAAACCTAAATTAGCGCGCATACCCAGCTTAATAGTGGCCGCTGCAACAGATTCAGGATAAAAATACATATCATTAAATGTAGTAATGCCACAACTTAACATTTCTGCGCAAGCCAACAAAGTACCTTCATACACAAAGCTTGGCGAGACCAGCTTGGCTTCAGCAGGCCAAATATGATTTTCTAACCAAGGCATCAATGGCAAATCATCTGCTAAGCCACGCATTAGACTCATTGCCGCATGCGTGTGTAAGTTGATGAAGCCTGGGATTAAGATATGTTCATTTAATTGTGCAGTTTCAATTGCTTCGTATGTTGCACTTGCATAAGCTAATGGACAAATATCAATAATGCTACCTGATTGAATAACGACTGCATGATGCTCTAACAGCGTGTTACTTGGAACGACAGGGCAAAGCCAGCGCGCCTCAATGATTAAATCAACATTAATTTTCATAACAATATTATAACGTTTAAGCAATTTGATATGAAAATAACAAGCATAAAAAAAGCCCCGCAACTGCGAGGCTTTTTTACTTACTAACTAGACTAGTTACAGCCAGTTTCTTTTTGACCTTCGGCACGAATTTCTACGCGACGGTTAGGTTGTAAGCATGAGATCAATTTCTTCGTTGCTTTATTGCCAGTACATTGAACCACTGGCTCAGACTCGCCTTTACCAACAGCTTCGATGATAGCAGGGTCAACACCTTGAGCAGCCAAGTAATCTTTCACTTGGTTAGCACGACGCTCTGAAAGTTTTTGATTGTAAGCATCTGAACCGATACGATCTGTGTGACCAGTAACAATCACCGCTTTGATTTCTGGATTAGCTTTAATTTTTGCAGCAGCTTCATCTAATGCAGCTTTACCTTCATCTTTTAAATTAGCTTTGTCGAAACCAAATAGTTTTTCAGCACCCACAGTGATGGTGTCCATTTGTGGTGTACATTTTACTGGTTCTGGAGCTGGCGCTGGTGCAGGCTCTGGGGCCGGCTCAGCAGCAGCGATTGGTGCTGGCTCTGGAGCTGGCTCAGCCACTACTGGTGCTGGTGCGCCAAAACGGAAGATACCACCCAAGTTAAGAAGTGTGTTGCTGATTGTGCCGTCAGCATCAATATTGTTTGCTACAGATTTGGCTCTAGCTTTACTCCACTGTTCACGCACATCTGCCTGTAGAGCGAAACTATCATTAAATAAATATTGTGCACCCAAACCTAAATTACCCATCCAAGAAGTCTTGGTTTTATCATTAAGAGCCAAGTTTGAATAATCAACGTTGTTACGTGCTGCTCCTAAACCAGCAAGCAAGAAAGGACGGAAGTTGCTACGACTGAACATGTACAAAGCATCTAAACCTAATGTCGTTTGTTTATAACGACCACCGACACCTGCAATACCTGTATCTTCACTCGCACGGTTATAACCTAGCCCACCTTGAAGATCCCAGCTTTCGCTTAATTCTTTACCTAATTTGATAAAAGCGCCGCCGCCGTTATTAGCTTCTAAATCGCTATCTGTATTCATGTAACTAATGCCAGGTAATAAATACCAAGCGCCACGGAACATATCTTCAGCAGATGCTGTAATTGCAGTAAGACTGAGTGTTGCTGCGACAGCAAGACCGACTAATTTATTATTCATTGTAAAAACTCCTTGATTATTAAACTTTAGAACAAACATCCACCAACGAACTATACTTAATTTAGATTAACTATGCAACGCTAAGTCCATGGTTTTTTGCGGTTTACCAGTCAGTTTGTTGTGTTCATGCAACATATCTTTAACTTCAATGACTTTAGCGCCAGATAAAGTGGAATTCCGCCTATAATTTTCGCACACACCACCTCTAAAACCTATGTATGTAGGATTATAATTGATCAACTCAACAATATGTTGTGCTTTTAATGAGCCTGATAAACCAGATTTTAAATGATGTTGATGACACAGTTGTGTAAATAAGCGTAAAGTCATTTTTGTTTGCACTTCTAGCAAGTTATTTTGTTTATTTTGGGTATCCAACATTGCGCCATAAAAGCCCGCTTTTTGTAGTACAGACAACAAGCCAAAATCCAAGCTTGCATCTGCAAAAAACACGGCAACAATTTTTATACCGACTATGCTGAGCTTCGCCATTTCAATTAAAAAATTTTCATCGTAAAATAGCGTTGAAACCGCAATTTTAATAATATCAACGCCCGCTTCAGCGCGCGCTTCTATATCCAACACCAAATCGTTTAATTGGGCGTGTTGCTCTCCCACGGTTGCGCTTAGAAGGGTAAAACCATCAACTGTCTGAACGATTCGCCTAGTTTCTTGCAAATCTAGGGCGCCGAGCGCGCCTACATTAGGGTCTTTTAAATCAATAATATCTACGCCAACCTCTAATGCCAGCAAGGTTTCCTCAACATTTTTCACGCTAATTAAAAGTTGTGTCATGCTAAATTCCCGCCGAGTTTATTTTCTTCCGGCCTACTTGCGTAAAAATTTTCCACCGCCTCCAAAAGCCATTCCCATGCTTGTTTTTCGCGTTCGCCCGCAGTTTTGTCGATAGAAATTTGTAGATATTGCAATTCAGTTTGGATTTTTTCGCGCGGCAACATATGTAATCGGCTGACCAGCACCGCTAGCTCTATCACTGCGGCTTGTGCTCGATTAAAACCTTGAAATGGCTTATGGTTAAATTCGGCAATTTTTTTCATGACTAATTGTGGGCGCACTGCATCATCACGCACTTCAACCAACTCCAACTCGACGTGCGATAAACAATCAAAAAGTCTGAAACCCTTGATTTTATCGGCTTGAACAAGGTTTCCGATTTTTCGATTGGTTATGGCACCTGCGAACACGCGCACATCATCGGTAAGGTTCATCACCGCATGTTTAGTGGCAAGAATATTATCCAACGTAGCCGACGGTTTGTATGGAGAAATAATAATACGTATATCTTCCTCGGCGCTCTCATGCCGCACGCCAAATGGCGTCACATGTGGCTTCCCAGTTAAACCGGTACTGATAATAATTGTTTCATAAATCATGTTTTCTTGCTCTTTTTTTCTTTCAAAGAAGCTTCGCGATGACTTTTTCTATCATCTTTAATCTGTAGTGTACTTGAAACGCCCCAGTTTAATTCCTCATCTTGTACATAACGCTTTTTAAGCTGATAGGCAATTTGCGCGCGCGCCAATTCAACGCCTAAGTAAAATGCATGCGAAGCATCATTTTCTACATTTAAATTTGCATAAAATGCAAATGGATCAATCGCTTGCAACAGTCCATCGCGGTTATATACATGTACACCAGTGTCACTCACCATAATTCTAAAACTTGGGTCTTTAATTTGTGCGGCAAAATCGGCGATTTCGTCTTTATTGTAAGAGAAAGGCTTTCTATCGTGCAAACCCAACAAGCCATTGCTATAACCGCGCGGCAAGCGGCTATCGCGCTTGGCAGCATGCATCACGCGTCTTGCATTATCAGCCTCAGCAATTGCCTTTACAGCGTGCGGGCTGACAGATGTTGCCAACACGGCGTTGATATTCAGTTCGCTAATTAACCCAAATAAAATCGCATTAATACCTGTGGTATCAGCATCAGTGAGCTCGGTGACATTGCCTATGCCCATCATGATTTGGATTTGAGGATATTTTTTGCGTAATTTATGGTATCGCACAATCGAATCTGCCAAACCAAAATGAATCGGGTCTAAAATCGCATCCGCAATAAACAGTTTGCCCTTATTAAGGCAAATTTCAATAGCGCGGTACAATGATGCCAAATTACCTGGTTTGGCAGGAATGAGTACTGGCGTGGCTTCCACGGCATCGGCAATCCACAGCGATTTTTCAGTTAAACTCAATAAATAGTCCGCACCCGCCTTACCAGCTAGCAGCAATTCATCGGTATTCATGGAGTCGACACTGACCTTAAAGCCAGCGATTTTGAGTTGCTTAATCGCGTCTGCCAAATGTTTAAATGGTTTATTTGGCAAACAACCCAAATCAATCACATTCGCGCCCTGTGCCTTGAATTGATTGGCTTTGGTCAATATTTGTTCAACCGTTAAATCAGGCGCATCGACAATTTCAGCAAAAATCTGCACGCTATACCGACTTAAATCTGGTACTTTTCCTGCCTGCCCAAAATACTCGGGCAAGTCTTTCAAATCATCAGGTCCGCGTTCGACCGGGATGCCGTATTGGCGGTGCAATTGGCTCAAGTCGCCTTGGCATAAGCCTGGCAAAATCATCTTGTTAGCATTACCTGAGTTTTTTAAACGTCGCGCAATTAAATCAGGTGTCATCAAAGCTGCGACCGAGACACCGATTTGCTCGACACGATATTTGAATGGGGGGGATTTTGGATTGGCTTGCACTTCTTGCAACATTTTATTCAGGCTTTTTTCGGCCAACTTTCCTGTCACAAATAATAGTTTTTCAGCCATAATTTACGATTTTAAGATAGGCCTGCAAGCCGCATGGATATTGCCTTCTGGAGCATGCCCATATCGCTCACAATATGTGTGAATTCAAAGGTT
>JANNFN010000095.1:0-17685 GCA_031379885.1 Methylotenera sp. | reverse complement strand
CTTCATGCCATGCCAAATCATCGCGGCTTTCTGTCGGCACAGCGTGATCTACCATGTAATAAATCGGCTTGGTAAGCCAGGTTTGGCTTTTAATGAAATTGTTAAAAGCACCTATTTTTTGAAATAAACTTTCACTCATATTGTTTTTCCACTTACAGTGCTTTAACTATCTTGCCTGTACGCAGCGCTTCAATCACTTGGTCTTTAGGACCATCAGCAACTATTCTGCCTGAATCAACCACAATAATACGATTGGCTAAATCAAATAAAGTTGTACGATGCGTAATCAGCACCACAGTTTTACCATTTGACGCTTCTTTCAAACGATTTTTTACAGCGTCTTCTGATGAATGATCCATCGCGCTGGTAGGTTCATCCAATAAAATGATGCTTGGCTTGGTAATGAATGCTCGTGCAATGCCTACCCCTTGTTTTTGGCCGCCAGAGAGTGTTTCTCCACGTTCTCCAATAAGTAGATCAAACCCTTTTGGATGCGCATTAATAAAGTCATCGATGCCGCCCGTGTGTGCCGCCGCTAGTACCGTTGCATCATCCACATGTGGTGAAGAAATCGTTAAATTCTCGCGCATCGTGCCATAAAATAAGTGTGTATCTTGCTGCACATAGCCCACACAACGGCGTAACTCAGCTGTATCAATTTGACGAATATCTACACCATCCACCAAAATTGAGCCTTCTGTTGGCTGATAAAGCCCCAGCATCAATTTATGTATCGTCGTTTTACCAGAACCCATGCGCCCCAGTAAGGCCACATGCTCGCCTGCCTTAATTTTAAATGACACCTTACTCAACGCTTTTTCTTCTGTACCAGGGTAACTAAAGCTCACTTCTCTAAACTCGATATCACCTCTAAACGTAGGTCGTGACAAAAAGTTAGAGTCTAGGGGGCGTTCTACTTGCTTTTCCATAATGCCATTGAGGGATTCGAGTGATGTTGATGCAGTATGGTATTGCGTCAACAAGCCAGCTAATTGCGAAATGGGTGCTAATGCACGTCCAGCCAGCATGGTAGAGGCAATCAAGGCACCCATAGTAAGTTCGCCATTGGTTACCAAATACACGCCAAGCACGACTAATACTACGCTGGTAAGTTGCTGCAGCGCGTTCGAGCCATTGTTAATCGATTGCGAAAGGAGTTTTAATTTACTGCCCACCTCCGTTAAAAAACTAGCGCTATGCTCCCACTTACGCTGCATCGTGCCTTCTATGCCTAATGCTTTAACTGTTTCTAAACTAACTAAGCTTTCGATAAGCGTTGCATTACGCAAGGCGCTAGCGCGGTACATGGTTTCCGAAAGCTCGTGCATTTTGGTTTGTACGCTAAACGCATATACCAGCATAATGATGCCACCTAAAATAACAGGCACTACCATCGGTAAAGAAATCCAAGCCATCACGCCTATAAAAATGAAGCCAAATGGCAAATCAATCAAGGTGGTCACAGTTGCAGAGGTAATGAAGTCGCGCACGCTTTCAAATGAGCGTAAATTATTGGCCAATGAGCCGACTGAATTAGAGCGTAGTTCTAAGCGAGTGCCTAACACCTGCTCCATAATACGTGCACTGAGTTTGATATCAATACGCGTACTTGCCCAATCGAGAAAATATCCCCGCATGGTACGCAATATCAAGTCGCCAATCACAATAATTGCAATACCAATGGCCATCACCCATAGCGTTTCAATAGAGCGATTAGGCACCACTCTGTCATAAACATTCATGGTAAACATCGGCATAGCAAGTGCAAATATATTCACTAAAAACGCTGCCACCATCACATCGCGATAGATACGTTTGTTTTCAGCAAGTGTGCCCCAAAACCAATGTTTTAAGCGTACCTTACCAACTGCAGGCGTGCGCTTATCAAATACATACTTGGATTTTGTGACGATCATATAACCCGCGTATTGGGTCACTAAATCATCCAAAGGCACGGCGACTTCTGCATCACCTAACTCAGGATAAATCACGCTGGCGATTTTAGCCTTTACGTCAATCCCCGTTAACATGCAGGCTTCGTCGTTATTTAATAACAAAGTAACAGGTAAAAATTCGGCACGAATTTGATTAAGTGGTTTTTTAAGTGTGGTTACGGCAAGATTTGCACGTTCAGCCGCGCGTTTAAACAATGCAGGCGTCATTCTGCCTTCACGCAACGGCAAGCCTGCTGTCAGCGCATCTTTAGTGGTTGCTACTTGGTGGGTACGACAAGCTAATAGCAAACAACCCAATAATGAGTCATTTAGGTTGGGTTGATTTTGAGTCAGTTGTGCCAACTCAGCATTTTCAGGCTCAGCAACCACTGCTTCAGTATTTTCCAAAGTTATTTTTTCTGGGCTTATTTTATCTAAGCTCATCACTTCAACCTGTTAAAATTGTCATTTAATGTAATGTATCAACATTTAGCAATAACTACAATGTTTAACAACACATTACGACAAATTTATAGCAAGCTTTGTGCCAAAAAGAGCAGTGTTTCACAGGGTATTCGGGGGATTGGAGGCGCGAACCAGAGTCGAACTGGTCTAAACGGCTTTGCAGGCCGCGGCATAACCGCTTTGCTATCGCGCCACACGTGTTTAAATTGAAGCATGTCAATTAAACAAGTTGCTTAAACCAAAACGGCGAAAGCATGATAGCAATCGCCGTTTTGTTATTTGGAGCGGGAAACGAGGCTCGAACTCGCGACCTCAACCTTGGCAAGGTTGCGCTCTACCAGCTGAGCTATTCCCGCGTTAAGAAGCGAGCATTTTAGCGATTTTCACGCTACTGTCAAGACTAAAATGACACGCTAAGCGCTTATTTATTTACCTTTTATTTGCGGCCAAGCCAACTTTACGTAATAAGCCATTGATAGCAATGTTAAAAATGCAGCAATTACAATCAATACGTGGCCAGCAAGCTGCGTGGGAAACTTACCCCAAGCCGTGTAAATATTATCCCAATACAGCAAAAACAATATCGCCAGCATTTGTGCAGCAGTTTTAATCTTACCTATCATTGCCACCGCCACACTATTACCTTGCCCTTCACCCGCCATCCATTCACGTAGCGCGCTCACGGCGATTTCACGGCCAATAATAATCAAGGAAACTATCGCACCCACGCGACCGAACTCTACTAAGACAATGAGCGCTGCGGCCACCATCAGCTTATCCGCTACTGGGTCTAAAAATGCACCAAATGCTGAGGTTTGATGCCATCGCCTCGCCAAATAACCATCTAGCCAATCGGTAAAAGCGGCAATTGCAAATACTGCAGTTGTAAAAACATTCACCCAATGTGAAGGCATAGCGCCTAATGTGTGCAGATTATTCGGCCAGTAAAATGCGCCGACAAATACTGGAATCAGCACAATGCGCAACCATGTAAGTAAGGTGGGAATATTCAACTTCATTTATTGCTTCACTGTTTCAACGCGGTTAGCCATCAATGAAACTCTCCGTAAATTTTTTCAGCCAGACTTTTGCTGATGCCTTCAACTTGGGCAATTTCGTCCATACTAGCATTTTTCACCCCGTCTAATCCACCAAAGCGCGTTAATAAGGCTTTGCGGCGTTTGGCGCCTATGCCGTCTATATCTTCTAAACTTGAATGCATTCGTGCTTTGGCACGCTTGGCGCGATGGCCTGTGATGGCGAATCGATGCGCTTCATCGCGAATCTGCTGCAGCAAATGCAAGCCCATATTATCGCTAGGCAAGTTCAACATTTCGCCTGTATCGCCAAAAATCATGGTTTCTAAACCTGGTTTACGGTCTTCGCCTTTAGCAATGCCAATCAGCAAAATATCTTCTAAACCCACCTCTTGCATCACCTCAATCGCTACGCCGAGCTGACCTTTGCCACCATCGATAAATACCAAGTCTGGCCGTACGCCTTCGCCTGCCGCCACTTTTTTGTAACGCCTTGTTAATACATCGCGCATCGCCGCGTAATCATCGCCGGGTGTAATACCAGTGATGTTATAGCGACGATATTCGCCGTTCTGCAAATCGCCTTTGTCGAATACCACGCAGCTGGCCACTGTTGCCTCGCCCATAGTGTGGCTAATATCAAAGCATTCCATACGCTCAATATTGTCGGGTAAATGCAAAGCCTCACGCAGTGCCAATAAGCGCGCTGCTTGGTTGCTCGATGTTTGCTGTTGTTGCGTAAGCGCCAGCTCAGCATTGGTTTGCGCCATTTTTAGCCATACGCGTTTATCGCCAATCGCGTTGGTTTGAATGCGCACTTTTCTATTCGCCTGCTCGCTCAGTGCCTGCTCAAAATCTTTGGTGTCAAACTCCACGCCGCACACAATCAGCGGCGGCGTATTTTGCGCCACGTAATGCTGCGTTAAAAACGCGTCCATCATTTCTGCTGGCTCTACTTTTCCTAGTGCATCTTGCGTATTTTTAGGAAAGTAACTTTTATCGCCCAAATGCCGCCCGCCACGTATCATGACGAGATTTATAGAGTGCCCGCCGTTATTGCTTGCTAGGGCAATGATATCTGCATCGTTCACGCTAAAATCGCTCACAAACTGCTTGGCTTGCACCTGCCGCAACGCCTGCATACGGTCGCGAAACACCGTCGCCATTTCATATTCCTGATTCGCTGCCGCCGTGTTCATTTTGTCACCCAGCGCGTTCATCACTTCGTTGGTTTTACCTTGCAAAAACATCGCAGCGTGGTTCACGTCATGCGCATAATCCTCTGTCGAGATAAAACCCACGCAGGGCGCAGTACAACGCTCAATTTGGTACTGCAAACAAGGCCGCGAACGGTTAGAAAACACGGTGTTCTCGCAAGTGCGTAGCTTAAACACCTTTTGCAACAACTGAATGCTCTCTCGCACCGCCACGCTATTGGGGAAAGGTCCAAAGTATTGGTTGCCTTTGCGCTGTGCACCGCGATGAAACGCTAAACGCGAGAATTTATCGCCAGTCAGCGTAATGTACGGGTACGATTTATCGTCGCGAAACAACACGTTATAACGCGGCATCAAACCTTTAATCAGGTTGTTTTCCAGCAACAAAGCCTCGGCCTCGTTGTGGGTGACCGTGGTCTCGATTTTAGTGATATTACTCACCATCATGCGTGTGCGCGGGTAAACCAAATTTTTGTTGAAATACGATGAAACGCGCTTTTTTAAATCCTTCGCTTTACCCACATATATCACTTCTTCCGAGGCATTTATCATGCGATAAACGCCTGGCAGATTTGGCAGGTTTTTTAAGATGGGTTTTGGGTCAAACATAGCCGTATTTTAGCACCGCAGCACTCATTCGCACGGTTTTGACTTGAAATCCCCTTGCCGCGCCTTCGGCTTGAGCCAGCAGATGGAAAGCGGCGAGGACTGTTTGAGTGCTGAAAGCTCGAGTTCCGCAGCCGCCCAGATGTGGCGCTAAGACCGAAGGAAACAAGCGGCAGCGGGGTAGCCTTTTCTTTGGTTTCTTTCTTTTGGATAAGCAAAAGAAAGAAACTCGCACGTCGCGCGAGAGCGACTAAACAGAAGTCCCAATACCACGCTCTTGATATTCCGAAATAATCTCATCAACCCAATCAGGTGAAAGTAAAGGATTGCTTTCGTATTTTTCTAAAATAGCATTTGCTTCTAGCAGGCCAATATCATCAGAAATGAAATAAATAAACCCATCCTGAATTGAAAGAATTTTTCTAGGATTACAATTTGATGAAACCATTTGCCCATGAGACTTAAATAGCAAAAACATACAAATTAAATTTGATATCAACATCTCAGTGCACTCATCCAATTCTTTACTAAACCCAAATTCAAAAAGAATAGGTTCAATTTCGCCAGCGTAAGTTACTTCATCTCTACCAAAAACCAATTTGTTAAACAAGTAGACTTCATAAGCGTTCATATGACCAGAATTATCAATTTGAAACATCTTCCATTCCCCCTTGGGCAACCAAGCAGAAACATGACTGGCAAAGTTGAATAACTCTAGCGCATTCTCTGGAGCGGGATAATTGAGCTTTTTAATTTCTTTACTTTCAATTAAAGTTTTTATCTGACCCCAATCTCCAATCACCATGCCTATGCTAGTTAATTTAGCATTAGCATCTATGATACTTAAACTTTTGGCATTTATCTGCATAGAGATAATTGAGGTCAGATTCGATTTGTTCGCTTCACCCCAGCAAACTCCCGCCTATCGCCCAATCTTCCATTTTCACTTCTTCAAACACAATGTAGGTATAGCTGGGTGGCTTGTGCGCGTGCTTTTGCAGGGTTTCGGTGATTTCTTTGGCGATTTCTTTTTTCTGTTCTTTAGTGATACTTCCAGCGAGTTTAACATTGACGTATGGCATTTGCTTTCTCCTTTAAAAAATCAATCAATAACAAACTTAGTGATTAAATATGGCACAACTTGTTTAGTATAGCCAATATACAACGGATGTCGCGCTCTGGGTGCGGCCAGTAGCGAAACTTTTCGCGTGGTGAAAATGGGCAACCGATTGCTGAAAAAGCGTTTTATGCGGCTTTATAACGATGCTCTGTACCAGTTCTTGGCATCACCATTCTCGCTAAGTGCTAAAGCACTAAGTCGAATGCGAGACCCAATATCCATGAGGGTTTCGCGCATGAATAACCAGCTTTAGCTGGTATATTCTGCGGTGATGACCTTTACGGTTACAGGCATGCTTAATTTAGCCATGTTTTAAAGTATTCCAAATGTCTTTAATAAGCTTGGATGTGACGAACAAAATCAGTAGTGAAATAAAAATAGAAAGTATCGAATCGATTGGCAGCCAGCCTGTGAAATAAATCACCGCCCCCGCCGCTAGCGCGGCAACAGAGCCAAGCAAATCGCCCAACACATGCAAGAATGCGGCACGGCGGTTGTGGTCGTTACCATGATTATTATGGTTATCGTGGTGTAATAATTTGGCGACGATAATATTCACAATTAGGCCCACAAACGCAATCAGCATGACGTAACCGCCTGTAACATTGTGCGGATTTTTAAGGCGATCAATCGCCTCGACAATAATATAAATCACCACAATTAGCATCAACACCGCGTTAATAATAGAGGCAGCAATTTCAAGATGACTTTGCCCGCTGGCGTGCTTGGTGCTGTTGGTTGCGTGGTGCGCTGCAAACCACGCCAGACCTAGTGCAAATACATCAGAAAACATGTGCCAAGCATCGCCCTGCAAGGCAAGTGACTGTGTCCAAATTCCGCCTGCCAGCTCGATGATGGCGAAAACCAGTATCAACAAAAATGGTAGCGCAAATACGCTACTAAGCTTGCGACTTTCGTTGTGTGGATGTGGATGTTGGTGCTGTTTTTGATGATTGTCGCTCATAACCATGATGCTAGCGGCTACACATGATAAAGACAATAAAAAAGCACTCAAATCGAGTGCTTTTTAGCCGTAATCGCTAATTATTTTGTTATTGCGCTTTTTGCTTACGTTTTTCGCGCATGGCGCGCATTTTATCTTTTTGTGCCTGTTTTTCAGATGCATCAATATAGCCATCGCCATTGGTATCCATCTTCTTAAACTGACGCTCGTGGGCTTTGTCTTTCGATGCGCGATATTCCTCGTAGCTAATTTTCCCATCGCCATCGGCATCCAACTTCATTTTTTCTTCGGCTGTGACTAAAGGTGCATTTATTAGCAAGCTTGCGGCAAGTAACATAGTGAGTTTATTTAACATTTTATTTTCCTTTTTATTGAGTTAAGTGAACATTTACAACAAAAGCCGCAATGACTTATAGGCATAGCGACTAACGGCTATAATACACTTATGTCCATTTATTGCCATTTTGCTATTTTTTTACAATGTTAAGTTATCGCCACGCTTTTCATGCAGGTAACCATGCCGATGTGCTTAAACACTATGTATTAAGCCTTGTGCTTGATTATTTCAACCAGAAGCCCAAACCTTATTGGGTGATTGATACGCATGCAGGGGCTGGCATGTATGCCTTGGGCAGCGATTTTGCACAAAAAAATGCTGAGTTTGAGACTGGCATTGCAAGACTTTTTGCCGCAAAAAATTTGCCAGAATCGTTAGAAAATTTTGTAAAAGTTATTAAAAAATTTAATGAAAACAATGCATTAAATTTTTATCCAGGTTCGCCAAAAATCGCAGAAGCGCTTTTACGAAGAGACGATAAATTACGCTTATTTGAGCTACACCCTAGCGATTGCAAAATACTCTTAGAAAACTTTGCAGGACAAGGCAGACAAACCAAAATTGAGCTGCAAGACGGTTTTGCTGGCATCAAAGCTTGTCTCCCGCCACCCACCAAAAGGGCTGTAGTGCTAATAGACCCACCTTATGAGTTAAAAGACGATTATCAGCGCGTGGTGGATTGCACCAAAGACAATTTAAGCCGCTTTGCGACTGGTACTTACATAGTGTGGTATCCATTGCTACAGCGGCCAGAGCCTAGTGAGATGGTTGAAAAACTTAAAAGTTTAAATATAGATAGCTGGCTAAATGTAAGTTTAAATGTGCAAGCGCCTAGCGACGAGGGCTTTGGCATGCATGGTAGCGGCTTGTTTATAATTAACCCGCCATGGACGCTGCCGAAAAGCTTAGAAGAATCGATGCCCCTTCTAACTCAATTGCTAGCACTCGATGAAACCGCAGTTTACAAAATCGACTATAAAATCAAATAACAAATCTATCAAAGGTCACTTAAACTTTTAACATGCATCATCACACTGCGCCCCAGCGCATACAGGGCATATCCGCCTTCAAGCGCAGATACAATGCGATTATTAGCGTGGCGCTTTGCAACCGCTTTTAACGCTTCTGTCACCCAAAAATAATCTTTTTCATGTAAAAGTATGCCGCTCATATCGTCTTCCCAGTGCGCATCGAACCCCGCTGAAATAAAAATCATTTGTGGTTGAAAACTTTCGAGCGCTGGTAACCAATAATCTGTAATGGCTTCACGAAATTGCACGCTAGTACTGCCTGCAGTAAGTGGTACATTGATAATATGGTCGTTGCCGCTATCTGCACCGCAATATGGGTAATATGGGTGCTGGAAAGTAGAGCATATCATCACCCGCGGGTCATCATAAAAAATATCTTCTGTGCCATCGCCGTGGTGCACATCAAAATCTGCAATTGCAATACGTTCTAAGCCATAGCGCTCTAGCGCATAAGCGGCCGCTACAGCCACATTATTAAAAATACAGAATCCTGATGCGCTACCACGCCTAGCATGGTGACCCGGTGGGCGAATATTACAAAAGGCATTTTGCACCTCGTTTGCCATGACTAAATCAACACCTTTAACCACCGCACCCGTGGCGTATAAGGCTGCATCCAAGGTATATGGATTCATTAAAGTATCACCATCAAGGTCTATCAACCCAAATACTGGGGATCGATTAAACACCCATTCGATATATTCTTGAGTATGTGCCAAGCCTAATATGTCTTTGCCGACTTTTGGTGCTTCGTAATGATCAAGAAAATCCCACAAACCAGAAGCAATCAGCTGGTCTTTAACTGCATAAATCCTGGCTGGACATTCTGGATGGTCTGGCCCCATGTCATGTTTAAGAAATTCTGGATGCGTGATGTAAGCGGTATGCATAAAATTACCTACAAATCTATATGTACATTCTTGATGCTGCTATCTTCTGGATTCACTGTGACAGTAAAACCCAATCGCTTCATCAGTTTTAACATATTGGTATTATTCTTTAATACTTCACCTTCTATTTTTTTTAGTCCTTTAGTTCGCGCAATATCCATCAATGCTGTCATTAGCTTATGTCCAAGGCCAGTACCACGCATGCTGTCAGCAACAACTAGCGCGAATTCGCAGCTTTCGCCATCGGGGTTGATGGCATAGCGCGTCACACCCAACTCGATTTCTTTATCATTTTCAATTCTAACTGCAATAAGTGCCATTTCACGGCTGTAATCAATTTGGGTGAAGCGCACTAACAGCGTTTCACTGAGCTGCTCAACACTCTTCATAAAGCGGAAGTAGCGAGATTCTTCAGATAAATTTTTCACGAAATCTTGCACCAACCATACATCTTCTGGGCGAATTGGCCGTATCACCACATCGGTACCATCTGCCAACTGCCAACTTGTTACCAAGTGCGTTGGATAAGGATATATAGCCATATGTGCATAACGGTCAGTGCTTGGGGGGCGCACTCCAATAATTACTCTAGCATCAGCAGCCAATGCGCCATTCTCATCTAAAATAAGCGGATTAATGTCCATTTCCATCAGCATAGGCAGTTCACAGACCATTTCAGATACGCGTAGCAATACTCGTTCAAGGTCGCTCATATTCACAGGCGGCATATTACGGAAATGACCTAGCATTTTGGCGACATGCGTGCGTTGAATTAAATCTTTTACCAAGAAGGTATTCAGTGGTGGAAGTGCCACGGATCGATCACCGACAATCTCCACAGTAGTGCCACCTGCGCCGAATGTAATAATCGGCCCAAATATCGCATCATTGGTAACGCCTACCATTAATTCGCGGCCGTTAGGCTTAACAATCATCGGCTGGATCGAGATGCCATTCACGTGCGCATTAGGCTGATGCAGCATCACACTTTCGATAATTTCGTGATAAGCAGTGCGCACTTCTTGCGCATTGGCTAGATTTAAGCGAACGCCGCCAACATCAGATTTATGCGTAATATCAGGTGAATTTATCTTCATGGCCACAGGAAAACCCAACTGTTGCGCAATCAATAAAGCCTCATTTGGTGAGCGCGCCACCATCGTTTGTGCCACAGGAATTCGAAAGGCCGATAACAATGCCTTAGATTCCATCTCACCCAATACTTTGCGTTTTTCTTGCAATGCGCCCTCAATAATCATACGCGCACTTTCCACATCTGGCTCTAAATGATGCGCCAGCGGCCCCGGCATTTGCATCAAGAGTTTTTGATTTTGATGATAGGCGGAAAGAAATGAGAAAACATCAACGGCTGATTCAGGATTGCGGAAGCTAGGCATTTTAGCGAGATTAAAAGCTTCGCGCGATTCTTGAACTTGCTCTTCCCCCATCCAAGAAGTGAGTAATGGTTTTTTGTACTGATTTGAAAGTGCAATAATTACGTTGGCCACCGCTAAGGGTTTAGTCATGGCTTGCGGCGTTAATATGGTCAGCACACCGTCAACATTAGGATCTTCCAAACATGCTTTAACCGCATGCTCATAACGGTCTGCTTGCGCATCGCCAATAATATCGACAGGGTTGCCATGCGACCATGTGGGCGGCAATACCTGATTGAGCACTTTGATGGTGTTTTCAGACAAAGTTGCCATCACCAAACCTAGATCAAGCGCATAATCCGTGGCCATTACACCAGGGCCACCACCATTAGTCACAATAGCTAATCGATTGCCCGTTGGGTCAAATCCGCATGAAAGTGCTTTTGCTGCAGAAAATAGCTGTGTCACCGTTTGCACTCTAACCACACCTGCGCGCCGCACAGCGGCATCAAAAGCATCATCCGAACCAACAATAGAAGCCGTATGTGAAATAGCAGCATGTGAAGCAGCAGGATGTCGCCCTACTTTGACCAATATGACAGGTTTGATACGTGCTGCAGCACGCATCGAACTCATAAAACTGCGAGCATTATGAATGCCTTCTATATACAGCAAGATACTATGCGTTTTCGTGTCTGAAATTAGATAGTCGAGTATCTCCCCAAAATCGACGTCAACCGAGGCACCCATGGATACCACGCTGGAAAAACCAACATCATTTGATTTTGCCCAATCTAAAATTGCTGTGCACAAAGCGCCTGATTGTGAAATAAATGCAATATTGCCTGTAATAGCGCTACCTTTATTGAAAGTGGCATTCAGGCCAATGTCTGGGCGCATTACCCCTAGGCAATTTGGCCCTATTAGGCGAATGCCATATTCGCGAGCCTTTTCTAACACAGCCAGCTCTAGCGCCTTACCTGCGTTACCCGCCTCGCCAAAGCCTGCAGTAATAATTACCGCAGCTTTCACACCGTGTTTGCCACATTCATCAATAATATCAGCCACTGCATTGGGAGGCGTGGCAATCACCGCCAAATCAACGGGTTCAGTAATTTGATAGATTGATGTAAATGCTTTACAACCTTGCACCTCTGAGTGATTTAGATTGATTGGATATAGCGCACCATGGTACCCACTTTCTAACATATTTTGAAATACGACTTGTCCTACTGAGTCTATGCGATCACTCGCGCCAAATACCGCAACAGATTTAGGTGCAAATAATGGCGTAAGATGATGTTGACTCATAATTTTCTAATTCTCTTTAAGCGGTAATTTACATAGTAGCGTATTTACATTAGTGCAATTCAAGCATTTAGATTATGAATTTGCGCTAGGAAGCCCTTTTATCCTGCATTTTTATTAGTGCAATTGTAACCCTAAGTTGTCGTAGCATACACATGAAAGTTAAAAATATCTTATATCTTATGTCTTATATAAGATATATATTGACAGGCTTATTGCAAGCGGATTATTATTACCTTCTGGACGATGATTTATACCCTTGATAAATCAATAATCTTCACGTGCAAAGCAGCTACCAGTTGAACTGTTTATTTAAATAAAAGCTGATATCACACTTTTAATTGTATCAAGTACTTTTGGAGGAGGCAGCATGAGTAACGAGTCAAAAGAAATTCGCGTTTTTTACCCTAGCGAGAACACAGTAAAGCAAGCCGCAGTATCAGGCATGGCAGCTTATGATGCGCTTTGCGCTGAAGCAGAAAAAGATTATGAAGGCTATTGGGCAAAGCTGGCGCGCGAATTATTAGTCTGGCACAAGCCTTTTACCCAAATGCTTGATGATAGCAAAGCCCCCTTCTATCGCTGGTTTGCGGATGGCGAGCTTAATGTTTCTTACAATTGCCTAGATCGACACTTAGCCAAGAATGGCGATAAAACTGCCATTATATTTGAAGCCGATGACGGCAGTTCAACCGCAATAAGCTATCGCTCGCTCTACCATCAAGTATGCAAGTTTGCTAACGGCCTTAAATCATTAGGCTTAAATACTGGTGACCGCGTAGTCATCTACATGCCTATGGGCGTTGAGGCTGTGGTTGCCATGCAAGCTTGCGCCCGCCTCGGCTTAATACATTCAGTGGTTTTTGGTGGATTTTCTGCCAAGAGCCTAGTCGAACGTGTTCACGATGCTGCGGCGCGCGTCATCATTACTTGCGATGGGCAATTTCGCGGCGGCAAACAAATGCCACTTAAAACAGCTGTGGATGAAGCGCTACAAGACCCGCTATGCAGTGGTGTAGAAAAAGTCGTTGTTTTCAAACGCACTGGCGGAGAAGTCACTTGGGATGCATCACGTGAAATCTGGTGGAATGACCTCATCGCAAATCAACCAGACACATGCGATCCAGTGTGGGTAAGCGCCGAGCATCCGCTGTTTTTACTCTACACATCAGGTTCTACAGGAAAGCCAAAAGGCGTGCAGCATTCATCTGGCGGTTACCTTTTACATGCGATGAACACTATGCGCTGGACTTTTGATATTAAAGACAATGATGTTTTCTGGTGCACCGCTGATGTAGGTTGGATTACTGGTCATAGTTATGTAGCCTATGGGCCGCTAGCAATGGGTGCAACGCAGGTTGTGTTTGAAGGAGTCCCTACTTATCCTGATGCTTCACGCTTCTGGAAAGTCATAGAAAAACATAAAGTTACCATTTTTTATACTGCACCTACGGCAATTAGATCGCTCATCAAGCTAGGTGGCGATATGCCAAGCCAGCATGATTTGTCGAGTTTACGCATTCTAGGTTCTGTGGGCGAACCCATTAATCCTGAAGCTTGGATGTGGTACTACAATGAAGTTGGTGGTGGCCGCTGCCCTATTGTTGACACCTTCTGGCAGACTGAGACTGGCGGCCATGCAATAACGCCTTTACCTGGTGTTACTCCGCTCGTTCCTGGCTCTTGCACATTACCCTTCCCTGGTATGCAAATTACTGTAGTGGATGAAAGCGGTACAGAAGTGGATTGGGGCACCGGTGGCTTCTTGGTGATCAAAAAACCTTGGCCATCCATGATTCGTAATATTTGGAATGACCCTGAGCGTTATAAACAATCTTACTTTCCTGAAGATTTGGGCGGCAAACTTTATCTCGCTGGCGATGGTGCCATACGCGATAAAGAAACTGGCTACTTCACCATTATGGGCCGTATTGATGATGTATTAAATGTTTCTGGCCATCGCATGGGTACCATGGAGATTGAATCTGCGCTTGTTGCCAACCCATTGGTGGCAGAAGCAGCTGTGGTAGGTAAACCGCACGACATCAAAGGCGAGGCAATAGTGGCCTATGTCGTATTAAAAGGGGAGCGTCCTGAAGGTGATGAGGCTAAAAAGATCGTGGCACAGCTTCGTGATTGGGTGGGTAAAGAGATTGGCCCTATCGCCAAGCCTGATGACATTCGCTTTGGCGACAACTTGCCAAAAACGCGTTCCGGAAAAATCATGCGTCGTTTATTACGCTCATTAGCTAAAGGTGAAGAAATTACGGCAGATATTTCTACGCTAGAAAACCCAGGAATACTAGATCAGCTAAAACAAACGGTCGTATAAGCGCCACCACACCTAGGTTTGAGACTATTTTTATATAAATATTCATTTTATAGTTGACAAGTATTACTTTTGTAGTACAATAAGCATACTTTAAATGTATTTATTGGAATAATAATGGCTCTCAAACCTATCACCTTAAGATTAGATGAAGAAGAATACGATAAGCTCAAAGCCCATCTAGAAGCCTTTGGCGATCCAGATATTAACGTTGCTTACGTGGTTCGTTCATACATTCGTGACCTGAATAGATCGTTGCCATTCATGCTCAACTCAGGCTGGGATCTTAAAAATTATTTCGGCATGCTAGGGTCATGGCTTAAACAATTTGGTGCAATGAAAGACGCCGACATGTTTAAAATGATGAGCAACCCTTGGCAGATTTGGACTTCAGGTACTAATGAGCAACCAGCGGAAGATGCCGGCACTAGCGATAAACCTAAACAAGCAAATTCTTAAGGAAAACTAGCCATGATGACTGAACAGCAAATGCGCATGATGATAGAGATGTTTTCTAATCCTATGTTCAAGCAAGGTGCAAATGAGTTTTTAAAGATTGCACAGCAACAAGGTATGGATGCCGCTAATAAATTTTGGGGTATTTCACCAGAAAACCAAGCGTTTCCTGGTGTAGATAAGATGATGGAACGTATGGCTGAGTTCTACCAAACTCTAGGTTTTGTACCGCAAGCTAAGTATGACGAGCTAATGAAGCAATTCGCTAGCCTAAAGGCTGAAAACCAAATGCTAGGCGACACAATTAGAGAATTACAACAGCGTTTTATTGCTGAAAATGGCGCTAAAGCGCAGCAAGCATGGCAAGAAGTCGTCGACAAACAGCTTGAGATGAGTCGCGAAGTCACTAAGAGTTTTTTTGATGTACTTAAGCAGTCTTCGCCTGAAAAAAGTAAGTAAGTTAGGGCGAATAATTTTAACTTTGAAAGGAAATAAAATGGAAAAGCAACTTGAATATTTTGACGTTTTAAGCAATACACAGAAACAAGTTTTCAACAACTTATTGAATGCTCAAAAAGACTTGCGCATTCAGTGGATGGAAGCTATTGGTAAAACACATGCAGCATTTACTACCACTATCCCAGGTTTGCCAGAAACACCGCAAACTAAAGAAGCAATGAATCAATTTAACACTTGGTTCAGTACTGTAGCTAGCAACTCACAAAGTGCTACTGAAGAAGCGCTAAAAGTGCAAGAAAACTGCATCAGTGCTTATGAAAAGCAATTAGCAATCAGCCGTGAAGTTCTAAAAAGCTTCATTGACATTGCTAACCCTGCTAAAGCAAAAGCTAAAGCAGCCTAAGCCTAGTTTATGCAAGCATGCGTCGGTTGCCTGATGGCAACTGACGCAAGTTCAATACCCATTACTAAATATTACACCCCTAGCCGACTCATTCAATAAGTTGATATATTAAATGTGCTAGTAGGTAAAACTGAAGAGGAACGAAAGTGGAAAACCCTAGTGATTACTTTGACAGTTGGATGAAAACACAGCAGCAGGCTTTTACCGCCTTGCGTGATCAGGCAGTACAGATGCAGTCGTACTTTCAAAATACTAGCGCAGCAACTGATAACCCCTTCACAAATTGGACTAAATCAGCGTTTCAAGCATTCCCAATGGGTGCTGACGCGAACTTGGCCAAAGATACATTCAGCAAAACGCTCTATGGTAATGATGCCATGCAAAAACTTTACGAGCTTTGGCAGCCAATGCTAAATGCAATTCGTAACAAAACCATTGATCCTAACAATTACTCTGATTTAACAGACCCAGCCAAAATAAAACAACTTTTTGACAAGGTGTTTAGTTTTGATCTCGATGCCATGAGCCAACTGCAAAAGCAGGCCGCTCAATATGCTGACATCTATCAGCAATTTGGTAAGCCCTGGGGTGATGCATGGGCTGATGCTGCAAAATCACAATCCAGCAATTTTATGCAGGGCAATTTCAAGCAACCTGACTTTCAGCCAGAAGCATTAGTCCTACAGATGCAGGCCGCATATGCCATGTTAGAAAACACCACAGGCAAACTATTTAGCACGCCAGCTGTGGGTAAAGACCGTGAAAAAATGGAGCTGATGTCTAAATGCGCTAAAGCCATGTCTAACTTTGCTGCAAACAATATTGAATACCAACAAATGATGCAAGTGACAGGTCAAGAAGCCATGCAGGCTGTGGTTAAAACGCTGGCAGAAAAAATCGAGGCGGGAGAAAAGTTCGAGAAATTTGATGAGTTTTTTGCATTGTGGATTGATATTAACGAAAAAACTTTTAATAAATTATTCCAAACCAAAGCATTCTCACAAAAACGTAATGCAATGACAGAAGCTGGTTTCAATGCACGCAAACTGTATAACGAAATTGTTGAAAATGAACTTGCGGGCTTTCCTATCGCGCGCCGTTCCGAAATGGATGAAGTTTATAAATTAGTCTACGATTTGCGCAAACAAGTAAAAAGCATGGAATCGCAAATTCAAGAATTACAAATCCCAGCATCAAAAACTAAGGAATAATAGCTATGAATAATCCATTCTCAAATATTGATGCTAAATTAACCATGAAGTATTTAGGCGATTTCAATAGCAAGCTAATGAAAGGCGTTGAGTTGCTTACTGAAATTGAAGAAATTGACGTTGGAACTGCACCTAAACAGTTAATCTATGAAGAAGACAAACTAAAACTCTATCGCTATAAAGCAGAAACTGATAAAGCTTGTGGCGTGCCAGTGTTGGTAGTTTATGCGCTCGTTAACCGCCCCTATATGTTGGATATTCAGCCAGACCGTAGCTTCATTCGCAACCTGCTCAAACTTGGCCTTGATGTTTATATAATTGATTGGGGTTACCCAACGCAACCTGACCGTTATTTAAGTATGGACGACTACATCAATGGTTATATTGATAACTGCGTAGAAGCAGTTCGTAAAAGTGCCAAAAGCGAAAAAGTGAGCTTAATGGGCGTTTGCCAAGGCGGGACATTCTCGGCTATTTATTCAGCGCTGCATCCAGAAAAAGTACAAAACTTGATTACACTAGTTGCACCGTTTGATTTCTCG
>JANNFN010000068.1:0-30166 GCA_031379885.1 Methylotenera sp. | reverse complement strand
CTAAAAAAGAGCAGTATGGCTTGCTGAGCTTAAAGCAGCGCGCGGTAGAAAACGCCGCTTTGCCAAATATTTTTTGTATCGATACCGCAAAATCGCCGACAGAAAACGGCCTGTCGCCCATATTAGTAAAGGCTTTGCGCGAGCGATTAAAGCGCGGTGAGCAAAGCCTACTGTTCATTAATCGGCGTGGTTACGCGCCAGTGTTGCACTGCAATGCGTGTCAGTGGGTAGCACCGTGCATGCGTTGCTCGGCGAGGCTGGTGGTGCATTTAAGTCAAAAAAGACTCAAATGTCATCATTGCGGGCACGAGCAAAAAATCCCGTTGCAATGCCCAAGTTGCGGCAACGCAGATTTGCACCCGACAGGACAAGCCACGCAGCGACTGGAACAAACGCTGCAAAACTTGTTGCCAACTGCAAAAATAGCCAGAGTCGATCGCGACAGTATGCGTAATAAAGATGCGCTGACGGATTTATTAACGAAGGTACACAATCAGGAAATCGACATTTTAGTTGGCACGCAAATGCTAGCAAAGGGGCATGATTTTCCGCATCTCACTTTGGTTGGCGTGATTGATACCGATAGCGCGCTCTATAGCCCAGACTTTCGTGCCAGTGAACGGCTATTTGCACAATTGATGCAGGTTTCTGGTCGCGCGGGTCGTGCTGAGAAGGCGGGTGAAGTGCTCATACAAACCGCATTTCCGCAGCATGCTTTGTTTGATGCGCTGCGCAGCCAAGATTATGTGAGCTTTGCCGATGCGCAATTGCAAGAGCGCCAGACGATGCAGTTTCCGCCAGCGAGTTATTTCGCGTTATTTCGCGCCGAGGCTCACGATTACACGCAAGTGAACCAATTTTTGAGTAAAGCAGGAAATTTAGCACGTGTCATTTCAAATGAAGTCATGGTTTACGACGCTGTACGTCCACAAATGGAGCGCTTAAAAGGCATGGAGCGCGGCCAGCTGCTGCTGCAAGCCAATAGTCGAGCGGCTTTACAGCGCATGTTAAAAACGTGTATGCCGCAAATTCGTGCGTTGTCCATTACAGCAAAAATTCGTTGGAGTTTGGATATCGATCCACTGGAGTTTTGAGATTGTTTTTGCTATGCATGCCATACCTAACAAAAAAGAAAGTAAAATAGCGTATTAAAGTTAAAGCGCGGGTGTAGTTCAATGGTAGAACGCTAGCTTCCCAAGCTCGATACGCGGGTCCGATTCCCGTCACCCGCTCCAAGAAAGAAATAAAGAAATTATGACACCAACACCACCAACCGTACTCACTTTTGCTGCTACAGACCCTAGTGGTGGCGCGGGTTTGCAGGCCGATATTTTGGCGCTGGCCAGTATTGGCTGCCATCCTTTGTCTGTCGTTACTGCTATTACCGTGCAGGACACGGTGGGCGTCGAGAGTGTATTTGCATTGGATGCCGATTGGATTAACGAGCAAGCGCGTACTATTTTAGAAGATGTGCAAGTAGCGGCTTTTAAACTAGGTCTTTTGGGTAGCGTGGAAAATATCGCGGTCATTGCGGAAATTATGGCTGATTATCCCGATGTGCCGTTGTTAATCGACCCGATTTTGACTTCTGGTCGTGGTGATGAGCTGTCGAATGACGAAATGCAAGCCGCCATGTGTGATTTGCTGTTTCCGCAAGCCACTTTGATTACGCCGAATAGCTTGGAAGCGCGTCGCTTGGCGTTTTACGACGAGGCGGAAGAAATTCAGCATACTTCGCTGGACGAATCTGCCATGCGTTTGCTAGAAATGGGCTGCGAATATGTGCTGATTACGGGCACGCACGAGCGTAGTAATGATGTGGTGAATTCGCTGTATGGCAGCAATGAATCTGGCGCCAGTGGCCTGCTAAAAGCTTATCATTGGGAGAGGCTGGCAGGCAGTTATCATGGCTCTGGCTGCACTCTCACCAGCGCAATTGCCGCTTGTTTAGCGCACGGTTTAAGCATGGAAGAAGCGATTCAAGAAGCGCAAGAATACACTTGGCAGACGCTAAAAAACGCCTTCCGCCCAGGTATGGGGCAATTTATTCCCGATCGCTTTTTTTGGGCGCGCGACGAAGACGAAGCAGATGAATCAAGTATTGAAAAAGCCTCATCAATCCAACACTAATGCGCCACGCTCTGGCGCATACTACATTAATGGCCTATATGCAGTTACGCCTGATGAATTAGATACAGAGCGTTTATGTATGCAAGTAGAGGCCGTATTGCAAGGCGGTGCTTCACTTTTGCAGTATCGCAATAAAGCGGCGGATGCCACGCTACAACTTAGACAAGCTAGTGCGTTACTAGCTTTGTGTCGCAGTTTTGCGGTGCCCTTAATTATCAATGACCATTTAGATTTATGCGCGCAGATTGATGCAGATGGTTTGCATATTGGTGCGACAGACTACGATTTGGGTGCCGCTAGGCGTTTGCTTGGGGATAGTAAAATCATTGGCGCATCTTGCTATAATCAGCTGAATTTGGCAATTAAAGCTGAAGCGGCAGGTGCGAGCTATGTGGCGTTCGGTGCGTGTTTTAATTCTGGTACAAAGCCTAATGCAGTGAGTGTTTCGCTCAGTTTGTTTAAAGAAGCTAAGCAGAAAATCGCGATTCCGCTGGTTGCTATTGGCGGTATCACGCTAGAAAATGTATCAAGTGTAATTTCCACAGGCGCTGATGCCGTAGCGGTGGTTGGCGCGCTGTTTAATGCAACGGATATTATTAAAACCAGCCAACAATTCACACGCTTGTTTCATAACGATAAAAATTAAATCAAATTAATATGTCCTGTAACCGTAAAGGTCATCACCGCAGAATATGCCAGCTAAAGCTGGTTATTCATGCGCGAAACCCTCATGGGTATTGGCTTTCAGGGCATGAGTTTTAATGTTTTATAGCCTAACTTTACATTCTGTTAAAATATACACAACTTACAAAACACAGAGCTAACACATGACCTCACTCAATCAAACCCTTTTCGACAAATCTCAACTGCTTATTCCAGGTGGCGTTAATTCGCCGGTGCGCGCATTTCGTAGCGTGGGCGGCACGCCGATTTTCTTCAAAAATGGGCTGGGCTCAAAACTTTGGGATGTCGATGGTAAAGAATATATCGATTATATAAATTCGTGGGGGCCGATGATTGTTGGGCATGCGCACCCAGAGGTGATTGCCGCTGTGCAGGCGGCAGCGGCGAATAGCTTAAGTTTTGGCGCGCCAACTGGCTTAGAGCTTGAAATGGCGCAGCTCATTAATAAGCTTGTGCCGAGCATGGAACAAGTGCGTTTAAATAGTAGCGGTACTGAGGCCACCATGAGCGCGATTCGCACGGCACGTGGCTTTACTGGGCGCGATAAAATTGTGAAGTTTGAAGGTTGCTACCACGGCCACTCAGATGGTTTGTTGGTTAAAGCGGGTTCTGGTTTGCTGACTTTTGGTGAGCCAGATTCTGGTGGCGTGCCAGCAAGCGTTGCCGCACATACGTTGACTTTGGAATATAACAACACGCAACAATTAAAAGACTTGTTTGATAAAACGGGTGATGAAATCGCCTGCGTGATTATTGAGCCAGTAGTAGGCAATATGAATTTAATCGTTCCGCATATGGAGTTTTTGCAAACGCTACGCGAGCTTTGCACTAAACACGGCGCCGTATTGATTTTTGATGAAGTAATGACGGGTTTCCGTGTAGCTTTAGGTGGTGCACAAGCGCTTTACAATATTAAGCCTGATATGACTACACTTGGTAAAGTGATTGGCGGCGGCTTGCCTGTGGGCGCATTTGGCGGCCGTAAAGATATTATGCAATGCCTAGCGCCTGTTGGTAAGGTGTATCAAGCGGGTACGCTATCAGGCAACCCAGTTGCGGTGACGGCTGGTTTAAAAACGCTAGAGCTGATTCAGGCGCCAGATTTTCACGCAAAATTGACTGCGCAAACCAAAAAACTGATGGATGGCTTAAAAGCTGCGGCAAAAGAAACGGACGTGATATTTAACGCGCAAAGTGTAGGCGGCATGTTTGGTTTATATTTCTGCGAAAAATGCCCAACTTCTTACCATGAGATGATGCAATCGAATAAAGAGCACTTTAATAAATTTTTCCATAGCATGCTTGATAGCGGTATTTATTTTGGCCCTTCAGCATTTGAGGCGGGTTTCGTTTCGGCAGCGCACTCCAATGCGGATATTGCATTTACGATTGAAGCTGCAAAGAAAGCATTTGCCAGTTTATAGTTAGTGAATCATTTGCGGCCTTGTACTTGGCGATGATTGTTTATTAACTGCCGCGATATGGTCTAACTGTAAACTCGCTTTCATCATGATATTGGCAATTCTTTGAATGACGTCAGGGCAAAGTCTGACAGAAATTGCGCCGATTTCAAGTTCCACTACATGGCAGTCTTGACAATAAATTATCCTTACGCCGCATGAGTTTGCTAATTCTATTTTTTCACAAGTCTGTTCATTTTTTACTAAATTTTGACCAAATCTATTCCGCATCATTACCCTCGTATTTAAATGATTTAAGAAAATCTCTATGTAAATGATAATCATTATCATTTACATAGTCAAGCAATTTTGTATCTATTAATATTTCAAATTTTAATTTGAAATTTCTAACCAAATCTAAGCGCAAATACGTGCTATATGATTGAAATTGCGACCAATTAACGGTAATATTAAAGGTTCCGCTAAACGTATTGAATTAAGATAATTAGGCAATGAATATGCAAATTTTGCAGGAACAAAAAATCACGCAAAAAATCAAGGCTCGAGCACCAAAAAATCAAGGTTTATACAACAGTCGTAATGAAAAAGACGCTTGTGGTGTAGGTTTTGTGGCGCATATCAAAGGCAAAAAAAGCCATGAAATAGTGCAACAAGGTTTAATGCTTTTAACCAATTTAACGCATCGCGGTGCTACGGGTTACGACCCAAAATTGGGCGATGGCGCTGGTTTGTTGATGCAGATGCCAGATGCATTTATGCGTAGTGAAGCGGCTAAGCTCAACATCAATTTACCAGCAGCAGGTCAGTACGCGGTGGGTAATTTGTTTTTACCACAAAACGCAAAAAACCGTACCGCAGTTGAGGCGTTAATTGGCAAAATTATTGTAGAAGAAAATCAAACATTACTTGGCTGGCGTGATGTGCCTGTGGACAATAGCAATATTGCGGATGCGGCACGCGATGTTGAGCCTTTTATGCGTCAAGTATTTGTTGGCAGTAGCGTTAAAGATCAAAATACTTTTGAGCGCAAATGCTTTGTGATACGCAAACGTATTGAGCATGCAGTGCGTGCTTTAAACATAAACGACAATGCCGCTTTTTATGTGCCTTCATTTTCAAGTAGAACTATCGTTTACAAAGGTATGCTCTTAGCCAATGAAGTCGGTATTTACTTCAAAGATTTAGCCGATAAAAATGTAGTGTCTGCTTTAGCGCTTGTGCATCAACGCTTTTCTACAAACACGTTCCCCGCTTGGGATTTAGCGCATCCGTTTCGGATGATTGCGCACAATGGTGAAATTAATACTGTACAAGGCAATGTAAATTGGATGGCAGCACGTCACGAGACGATGAAATCCGCAGTAATCGGCGAAGATTTAGAAAAATTATGGCCACTGATTGCTGAGGGTCAATCAGATTCAGCCTGTTTCGATAATTGCTTAGAGCTATTAGTTGCGGGTGGTTATAGCTTGCCACACGCTATGATGATGTTGATTCCAGAAGCTTGGAATAACAACGCATTGATGGATGATGAGCGTCGTGCTTTTTATGAGTATCATGCTGCACTCATGGAACCATGGGATGGCCCAGCCGCCGTGGCGTTTACCGATGGTAATATGATAGGCGCAACTTTAGACAGAAACGGCCTTCGCCCAGCACGCTATTTGGTAACCGATGATGATATCGTGATGATGGCATCTGAGATGGGCGTGCTGACATTTCCGCAAGAAAAAATAGTAAAAAAATGGCGCTTGCAGCCAGGAAAAATGTTGCTGATAGACACCGTACAAGGCCGTATTATTGATGACGCAGAAGTGAAAAGTGAATTGGCTACTGCCAAACCTTACAAAGCTTGGATCGAGCAATCACGTTACTTTTTGGGTGATTTACCTAAAGAAAATGCCCAATTGGAAATGGCCGAAAGTTTGCTAGATACGCAGCAAGCTTTTGGCTACAGCCAAGAAGATATTAAATTTGTCTTGCAGCCTATGATTTCGAATGGCGAAGAAGGCGCTGGTTCTATGGGTAACGATGCTGCTTTGCCAGTGTTATCTAATAAGCCAAAATTGCTTTACAACTATTTTAAACAATTATTTGCACAAGTCACTAACCCACCAATAGACCCAATTCGTGAAGAGTTGGTCATGTCGTTGGTGACGTTTATAGGACCTAAACCTAATTTATTGGGAGTGGATGAAACCAATCCTCCACTGCGCTTAGAAGCCAGCCAACCAGTATTAACGCTATCTGAATTAGAGCAGCTAAAAAATATTGGCACTTCAAGTAAAGGTCAATTTAAATCATTGGTGTTGGATATTACTTATGATGCCAAGCTGGGTAAGTCTGGGCTAGAAAAAGCGCTGACTAACCTACATAAAGCCGCACAAACAGCAGTGCATGATGGCTTTAATATATTGATTTTGTCAGACAGAGCCATTTCGAAATACCGCATTGCTATTCCTGCCTTGTTGGCCTGTTCTGCTACGCATGAATACTTAGTAAAAGCAGGCTTGCGCACTAGTACAGGCTTGGTGGTAGATACAGGTTCAGCACGTGAGGTGCATCACTTTGCTTTATTGGCTGGCTACGGCGCTGAAGCGGTTTGTCCTTGGCTGGCATTGGAAACAATTAATCATTTAACAATTGATGGTTACGCTGGCAGCAAAAATTTCGTAAAAGCCATTGGCAAAGGCTTGTACAAAGTCATGTCGAAAATGGGCATTTCTACTTATCAATCTTACTGTGGTGCGCAAATTTTTGAAGCTATAGGCTTGAATTCAGCTTTTATCAGCAAATATTTCACTGGCACTTCTACACAAATTGAAGGCATTGGCTTAGACGAGGTGGCAGAAGAGACATTGCGTTTACACAATATGGCGTTTAGTGATGATCCAGTGTTGTTGCGCCAGCTCGATGCGGGTGGTGAATATGCTTTCCGAGTGCGTGGCGAAGAGCATATGTGGACGCCAGAATCTATATCGAAACTGCAAAATGCTACTCGCACCAATAAGTTTGATACTTATAAAGAATACGCGAAATTAATTAACGATCAAACGCGCCGCCATAAAACCTTGCGCGGTTTGTTTGAAATTAAACCAGCAGGTGTGGCTATACCTTTAGAACAAGTAGAATCCGCCAAAGAAATCGTCAAACGCTTTGCCACAGGCGCAATGTCGCTAGGCTCTATTTCTACCGAAGCACACGCTACATTAGCCATTGCTATGAATCGTATTGGTGGCAAATCGAATACGGGTGAAGGCGGCGAAGATTCTAAACGCTTCATTCCCGTGGCAAAAGACACCACGATGGCTGATGTTATTGGCAAAGATGTGGTATTCAGCGATATTCCACTAAAAGCAGGTGATTCAATGCGTTCGCGCATTAAGCAAGTGGCTTCTGGCCGCTTTGGTGTGACGGCTGAATACTTGGCTTCTGCTGACCAGATTCAAATTAAAATGGCGCAAGGCGCTAAGCCAGGTGAAGGCGGTCAATTGCCCGGCCACAAAGTCAGTGAATATATTGCCAAATTACGTTTCAGCGTGCCTGGAGTAGGCTTGATTTCGCCACCACCGCACCATGATATTTATTCAATCGAAGATCTCGCTCAACTAATTCACGATTTAAAAAACGCTAATCCAAAAGCGTCTATTTCAACTAAGCTTGTTTCTGAAACTGGCGTGGGTACGGTTGCAGCAGGCGTGGCAAAAGCCAAATCTGATCACATTACTATTGCTGGGCATGATGGTGGCACAGGCGCATCGCCAATTTCCTCTATCAAGCACGCAGGCACACCTTGGGAGCTTGGGCTTGCAGAAACACAACAGACGCTGGTGCTAAATCAACTACGCGGCCGCGTGGTAGTGCAAGTGGATGGTCAAATTAAAACCGGTCGCGATGTATTGATAGGCGCGCTGTTGGGTGCAGATGAATTTGGTTTTGCGACCGCACCATTAGTGGTTGAAGGCTGCATTATGATGCGCAAATGTCATTTGAATACTTGCCCAGTGGGCGTGGCGACGCAAGACCCAGTGCTACGCAAAAAATTTACTGGTCAGCCAGAGCATGTGGTGAATTTCTTCTTCTTTATTGCAGAAGAGCTGCGCGAACTCATGGCTTCAATTGGTATTGCTAAGTTTGATGACTTAATTGGCCGTAGCGATTTGTTGGATATGAAAGCAGGTATTGATCACTGGAAAATTCATGGTTTAGATTTCAGTAAAGTTTTCCATCAAGTCGATATGCCTGCGAGTGTTGCGCGTAAAAATGTTGAAGGACAGGATCACAACTTGGTAAGCGCGTTGGATAACAAACTTATTGAGTTGGCAAAACCAGCGCTTGAAACAAAACAAAAAGTCATTATAGATTTCCCAATTACCAATACTAATCGTACTGTTGGCACTATGCTTTCAAATCAAGTCGCGGTTCGATATGGCAACACTGGTTTGGCTGATGACACAATTCATGTGAATTTTTCCGGTACTTCTGGGCAAAGTTATGCGGCATTTTTGGCCAAAGGCATCACTTTTGATTTAACTGGTGAAGGCAATGACTATGTAGGTAAAGGTTTGTGTGGTGGGCGTATTATTATCAAACCACCATCTGCCTTTAGAGGTGCCCCACACGAAAATATCATCATCGGCAACACGGTGATGTATGGCGCAACCACAGGCGAAGCATACTTTAACGGTGTGGCTGGTGAGCGTTTTTGTGTGCGCAACTCTGGCGCCAGCGCGGTCGTTGAAGGCGTTGGCAACCACGGTTGCGAATATATGACGGGCGGTACAGTTGTAGTGCTTGGTTTAACTGGTCAAAACTTCGCTGCAGGTATGAGTGGTGGTGTGGCTTATGTGTATGACGAAGATGGCCTATTTGCTAAGCGCTGCAATATGGGCATGGTGTCGTTAGAAAAAGTTGAGCATCATGCAAAGGTTGCTAGCGACGCTGTACACCATCTAGATCAGCCAGATGAAATCACGTTGTTGGCCTTAATCAACAATCATGCAAATTACACTAATAGCGCGCGAGCTAAGGCGTTGCTCGCTGATTGGGAAAACGCACGTAATAAATTTGTGAAGGTGATGCCTAACGAATATAAACGTGCATTAATTGAACTCGCTGAAGATAAAGTATTGGTAGCCGCATAATGGGTAAAGTCACTGGATTTATGGAGTTTGAACGTCTGTCAGAGGCAAATCTGCCAGTAACAGATCGCGTTAAAAATTATAAAGAGTTTGTCTTGCATCTCACCGATGACCAAGCCAAACAGCAGGGCGCGCGTTGCATGGATTGTGGGATTCCCTTTTGTACCACAGGTTGCCCAGTTAACAATATCATCCCCGATTTTAATGATTTGGTGTATAGCCAAGATTGGAAATCAGCGATTGATGTTTTGCATTCTACCAATAACTTCCCTGAGTTTACGGGTCGTATTTGCCCTGCGCCTTGCGAGGCGGCATGTACGCTGAACATCAATAACGACGCTGTGGGTATTAAGTCGATTGAGCATGCGATTATTGATAAAGCCTGGGAAAATAACTGGGTAACACCACAAATCAACCCGAATAAAACGGGTAAAAAAGTTGCCGTTGTGGGCTCTGGTCCATCTGGTTTAGCAGCAGCGCAACAACTGGCGCGTGCAGGACATAGTGTAGTAGTGCTTGAGAAAAACAGCCGTATCGGTGGTTTGATGCGCTATGGAATTCCAGATTTTAAAATGGAAAAATCGCATATTGACCGTCGCATGGCGCAAATGCAGGCGGAAGGTGTGGAGTTTCGCGTGAATCAGCACGTAGGTCAAAATGTTCAGGCAGCAGATTTAATGAAAGAATACGACGCGGTAGTATTGGCAGGTGGAGCAGAGTTTCCGCGTGATTTGCCCGTGCCAGGGCGTGAGCTGGATGGCGTAATGTACGCGATGGATTTTTTGCCAGCGCAAAATAAAGTAGTGGCGGGTGATGTTGTGCCGAATCAGGTTAAAGCTACCAATAAGCACGTTGTTGTCATCGGCGGTGGTGATACGGGTTCAGATTGCGTGGGTACATCGAATCGTCATGGTGCTTTATCTATAACACAATTTGAGCTGATGCCGCGTCCGCCTGAAAAAGAAAACAAAGAGCTGGTTTGGCCAAATTGGCCGCTTAAATTACGCACCTCTAGCAGCCACGAAGAAGGCGCGGAACGCGATTGGTCGATTACCACCAAATATTTAAAAGGCGAAAATGGCCTGGATGGTAAAATGAAAGTCACGCATTTGGTAGGCGCTAAAGTCGAGTGGAAAGATGGAAAAATGAGCGAGATTGAAGGCTCTGAATTTACAATTCCTGCAGATTTAGTGTTGTTAGCGATGGGTTTCGTGTCGCCAGTGCAAGCAGTATTAGAAGCGTTTGGCGTAGAAAAAGATGCGCGTGGCAATGCCAAAGCGACAACTGATGGTGAAGGCTGTTACAAAACCAACGTGAATAAAGTGTTTGCTGCAGGTGACATGCGGCGCGGGCAATCCCTGGTAGTGTGGGCGATTCGCGAAGGCCGCCAAGCGGCGCGTGCGGTAGATGAGTTTTTGATGGGCAGTTCTACACTTCCTCGTTAATTTAAGAATGAATATTCAAAATAAAGGATGCAAAGTAAGCGGCTTTGTATCCTTTTTTATTAGGTCAAGAAAATGATTCAATTGCAAAATGATACTTTTTTAAGAGCGTTAATGCGCCAGCCCACAGAATACACGCCCGTGTGGATGATGCGCCAAGCTGGGCGCTATTTACCAGAGTACCGTGAAAGTCGCAAAACAGCTGGGAGTTTTTTGCAACTTTGTAAAAGCCCCGATTTTGCGACCGAAGTCACGCTGCAGCCACTAGATCGCTATCCGTTATTGGATGCTTCCATCCTATTTTCAGATATTCTCACAGTGCCGGATGCAATGGGTTTAGGGCTTTATTTTGAAGAAGGGGAAGGCCCAAAATTTGAGCGCACCCTGCGTGAAGAAGCGGATATTCAAAAGCTTGTCGTGCCAGACATGGCCAAGTTGCAATATGTGTTTGATGCTATGGCACAAATTAGAAAAACCGTGAATGGCCGCGTACCTTTAATTGGCTTTTCTGGCAGTCCGTGGACACTGGCGACCTATATGGTTGAAGGCAAGGGTGGCACCGATTTTTTAAACATTAAAAAAATGGCTTATGCACGACCAGATTTACTGCACCATATTTTAGAAACTACTGCGCAAACAGTGATTCAGTATCTTAACGCGCAAATCGCCGCAGGCGCACAAGCGGTGATGATATTTGACTCTTGGGGCGGCGCGCTTTCACACAATGCTTACACGGAGTTTTCGCTCAATTACATGCAAAAAATCGTTGCTGGTTTAACCAAAAATGCAGATGGCCGCAAAGTGCCTAGTATAGTTTTTACCAAAGGCGGCGCGCTGTGGTTAGAAACGCAAGCGGAGATTGGCGCAGATGCGCTTGGCTTAGATTGGGCGGTGGATATTGGTCAAGCACGCAAACGTGTCGGTGATAAAGTGGCTTTGCAAGGAAACTTAGACCCGGCCATTTTGTTGAGTACACCAGAAGCAATTGAGAAAGAAGTTATTAGTATTTTAGCCAGTTATGGCAAAGGCGCTGGTCATGTATTTAATCTGGGTCACGGCATTACTCAATGGACGCCGCCAGAGAATGCAGACGCAATGCTAGAAGCCGTAAGAAATCACAGTCAGCAATATCACACATAAAATTAGCCTGCCCTGAAAGCCAACATCCATGAGCCTTTCAGAGCATCTATTTTAAAATAAAAAGCCCTCGATTTGAGGGCTTTAGTTTTTATAAAACACAGCTTATAGCATTCGACTCAGCGTCTCATCTTTATCAATAAATTTGTGTTTTAGTGCGCCAAGAATATGAATTACAATTACTGTCACCATAATAAGGCCGATAATTTCATGGGCTTCTTTAAATAGGTCACGCATGGGTTTATTGTCAGTTCCGCCTAAGAAATTTATACCAAACCATTTGATGCCGTATTTGCTGTAAGTTGCCATGATAATGCCGCTTACGGGCAAGGCTACCATTAATAAGTAAAGCAAATGGTGTGCGCCGTTGGCGAGTTTGCGCTCCATGGCTTTGTAGCTAGTTAAAAGTGCAGGTGGCTTATGGGTGAAGCGCCATAAAATGCGAATGAGGATCAATGCAAAAATAGTGACACCAATGGATTTATGTAAATTAAAATAAAAGGTTCTAGGTGAGGCTTCTTCGCTAAGGTTCCAGGTGTAAACGCCTAAGTCTAAAATATCGTAAGCCATTTGTTTGGGCGCTTCTTTGGGTAAATCCGCCATAAACCAACCAATGCCAAACATAACAAAAATACCAATGGCGATGAGCCAATGTAACACTTTTGCAGTTTTTGTATAGTCTGTTGATAGGTGATTCATAGTAATATCCTTGAAGTGTTAAATGTGCGCTTATGTGACACGCGTCACAGTGAAAAATTGCACATACCTGCAACATTGTAGTCAATAAGTTTATGTGAAGGAATAGCAATGCGAATTTTAATGATAAGCCGTAGTGTATTGTTGCTGGGTTTTTTTGCGCTGCTGGGATGTGCGCATGCACAAACCTCGTCAAATAATTTCGCGATTGAGGCTGTAGGAGATGACATTTATGTACATCACGGCGTACATATGGATATTGATGATGGTTATAAAGGTGATATTTGCAATGCGAGTTTTGTAGTGGGTAGCAAAGGTGTGGCGGTGATTGATACTGGAGGCAGTCTTAAAGTGGGTCAACAGCTACGCGATGCAGTAAAAAAAATGACGTCGCTACCTATTTTGTATGTCATTAACACGCATGTGCATCCTGATCATATTTATGGCAATGCTGCGTTTCTTGTAGATAAACCTGAATTTGTTGGACATGAAAAATTGGCGACAGCTATGGAATTGCGTAAGGATCAATACGCAAAATTGAATACAAAATTATTGGGCGATGACGCCAAAGGCAGTGAGCTAGTTAAGCCTACCATCAGTGTTAAAACAACGTTGGAACTTAATTTGGGCGATAGAAAACTTACCGTAACTGCTCACCCAGTAGCACACACCAATACTGACATTTCTCTATTCGATAGTAAAAGTAGCACTTTGTTTACTGGAGATTTGCTATTTATTGAACGTACGCCAGTGTTGGAAGGTGACATCAAAGGCCTTATTTCTGAACTAGAGAAACTAAAAAATAGTAATGCAAAACAAGTGGTTCCAGGCCATGGCTCAGTAACTAAGGAGTGGGTAATGGCCATAGGTAATGAACAACGCTATTTGAATACACTATTAAGCGATATTCGTGCAAACATTAAAGCAGGAAAAAGTATGAGTGATGCGATGGATACGGTAGCAGCGGGTGAAAAAGATAAATGGCTGTTATTCGATATTGCTAATAGACGTAATGTTAATGTAATTTATCCTGCACTAGAATGGGAATAAAACCTCTGCCCTACAAGCCGCATGCATATTGGCTTGTAGGGCAAAGGTTTTTAGTTAATTAAGCTTTATTTTTCTTGATATTATCTATACTGCAAGCAGTTTCAGGGTGTAAATAAAGCATCAACAAACCGCCCGCAATAGCTAAATATTGTAGTACGGGCAATTTAAGTAAGAATGAAATAATCACCGCATAAATCGCCATGAATAAGGCGAAAAATTTAGTTTTATAGCCAAAAAACAAAGCTAAACCACCGACTAAATTAACTAGAATAATAAGCGGAGCAAAAATACCTGGCAAACCAAGGCTGCCTAAGCCCATTTGATACTCTTGATAACCGTTTGGGTTACTAAAAAAACTGTACAAAAGCATGACAATTTGCAATAAAAAAATTTGCGCGAGTAAAATACGCGCAAGTGCTGTTAAATAACGTTGCATGATTAACCTTAATTAGTCTAAAAATATTAGCCAGCATAATGCACTGAACACATCAAATTCGCAAGCATATATAAAATGAAGCCTAAAATATCACGAGTCAAAATTACACAAGTGACTTGGCAAGATGCCGAAAGCTATTTACGTGAAATAAGAACCCCGGTTTTTATTGAAGAGCAAGATGTAGCGCCAGACTTTGAGTGGGATGAAATTGATGCTACAGCAGTTCATTTACTTGCAGTGTTTAATAATGAAGCAATAGCTTGCTTGCGCATTATTGAGTATCAAAAAATTGGACGCATGGCTGTACTTAAAGCGTGGCGTGGCAAAGGGGTTGGTAATGCTATTTTAGAGGATGCCATTAAACTTTGTAAAATCCATGGTAGTACGTGTATTAAGTTATCAGCACAAACACATGCGATAGGTTTTTACAAACAAGCAGGGTTTAAAGTGGTGAGCGAGGAATATTGCGATGTTCATATTCCACATGTAGATATGCAATTAGAATTGTAATTAAATTGAAACAGCTTGCTAGCATTTGGTAAAATAGTACTTTAATTCATTGTTAACTAGAGAATATTATGTCAAAAATTATTTTTAAAGCAGGCGAAGCTACTGTTTATTCTGAAGGTAAAGATGTCACAGCTGCCATGCCAGAAATCTTAATCGGCACAGTGGATGGCCCAGTAGGTCAAGCATTTGCTAACTTAATGGCGCAAAGCAAAGGCCACACTGCCATGTTTGCTGTACGCGATATAAACCAATTGGTGCGCCCAGCTTGCATGATGGTGCCAAAAGTCACCCTAAAAGGTAGCACCGATGTTGGCTTATTTGGCGGAGTGGTGCAAGCAGGCGTGGCCGATGGCATTTTAGATGCGGTAATTGAAGGCATTATCCCTAAAGATCAAGTGAACGATTTATGCATTGTTGCCTTATTGTGGATAGACCCAGGCTGCATCGATCTGGAAAAAGCAGGCAAACTAGACAAAGCGGATATGTACAAAAACAACTATGATGCGATTAAACTAGCGCTTAAACGTGCATTGAATGATGAGCCAAGTATTGATGAGTTGATAGCTAATCGCCACAAAATTAAACACTGTATGTGGGAAGACTCTTGGGATCAAAAATAGCTTGATTTGCCTCAATTTACGTTAGTGATTGACAAATTCTAACTAAGTTTTATGATGCCTTATAAATTACGCAAAACTTAGGAGAACATGATGGCTGAACGCAACGTATGTATGGAGGCATTTGAGCGGCTTTGTGCGGATGTGAATACAGACAAAAAATCTGCTATTGATGAATCTGATTATTGGTTGTTTGAATTAGGTTTTAGGTCTGCCATTGAAGAGTTATTAAGCATTGCAGATGCAGGCTCTCAAAGTAGAAAATTTGTTTCGCCGCGCTTTCAAATGCTGGCAGATAAAATTTTAGAGTCACGTTTACATTAACCATATTCTTATTAAATATAAGCCGACTTGTTCGGCTTTTATTTTACCTACAGATTTTTGTAAGTTAATCGCTTCTAAACCGACTAAGTATTAATGTCTAACTGAAAAGGTTTATGTGGCTAATATTTCAAGACGAAAATTTTTAATTTCTGCTGCCGTATTGCCCTTGGTAGCGACAATTCCCTTAGAAGCACTCGCTGCAACAGGGCAAATTCACGAAATTGAAGGTGATGTTTCAATTAATCAAACCAAGATAAATAGCACCGCTACCATACGAAATGGAGACGAGATTGTCGTTTCTAAAAATGGTAAATTGGTATTTAGTATGGGCGAAGACGCATTTTTAGTGCGTGGAGGTAGCACATTACAAGTGTATTCGGAAGAAGACAGCGTACTGATAAGCGCATTAAGATTAGTCGGTGGTGCAATGCTAGGCGTTTTTGGAAAAAGAAAGAAAGCAACACGCATTTATACCGCCACTGCAACTATCGGCATCAGAGGCACAGCTGTATATGCGTCAGTAACACCAAATAAGCTCTACACCTGTACTTGCTATGGGCACACCGATTTAATTGTTGGTTTAGAGCGCGAAGATGTTATTGCTACGCACCATAATGCACACGTGGTCACCACAAACAGTAGCGGAAATTCTCAAATGAAGGCATTTGAAGTGATTGATCATAATGACGATGAACTTAGAATGCTAGAAGCTTTGGTCGGCAGAAAACCTTTATTTGATAGTTAATTACCTTTTAACGCAATTAAAATTTTTCGCACTGGCGTGGGTATGGCTGCGCCGATTGCGTCATCAAGGTTTAGCCATATAGTACGCGGTTCATTTACTTGCGATTTTTTGCTAGCGTGAACAAGCCGAGGCTGAATGTGCAATTTAAAATGCGTGAATGTATGCGTTAGTTTAGTGAGTGGCGATGAATTTTTTAGTATTGAATCAAGTTCATTTACTTCAGGAAAACTCCACAAGCCACCCCAAATACCTACAGGGGGGCGTTTTTCTAACATTACCTCATCACCGTCTATAAATACCAGCATTATTGTATTTTTTTCAGGAATAATCTTGCGCGGTTTAGGTGTGGGTAATTGATTTACAAGATTATTAGAATAGGCCTGGCAGCTAATATTGACGGGGCATGCAGGGCATCTTGGTTTGGTGCGTTTACAAAGCGTTGCACCTAAATCCATCAGGCCTTGCGTGTAGGCAATTGCATTTTCTGCTGCGTTTTCACGAGCGGCAATTTGCCACAATTGCTGTTCAATTTTTGGTGCGCTTGGCCAACCAGGAATGTTGAAATGCCTTGCAAAAACACGCTTCACATTGCCATCTAATATGGGCTGCGGCGCGTTTAGTGCAAAAGTAGAAATAGCGGCTGCGGTTGATCTGCCAATACCAGGCAAGCTTAAAATATCATCGAATTGTGTAGGGAAAATACCAGCAAATTCATCTACAGTTTTTTGTGCAGCATGGTGTAAATTACGCGCGCGCGAGTAATAGCCTAAACCACTCCAATATTGTAAAACTTCTTCTTGCGTCGCGCTGGCAAGCGCGTGGATACTAGGGAAGCGCTGCATAAAATTGCCGTAGTAGCCAATAACGGCAGCTACTTGTGTTTGTTGTAGCATGATTTCTGATACCCAAATAGCGTAGGCATCGGTTGTATTTTGCCAAGGTAAATCGTGCCGGCCATGCAGCTTTTGCCAAGCAATAATTGCATCTGCAAAAGCTGCCATGCTAAAACTTAAGTAGTTTTTTAAGTTTTTTCTCGGCTTTTTCTTTAGCTTGGTCTTGTACTGATTTAGGTTCTTCGGCTGGTGCGGGTGTCGTCGGTGCGGCTTCTGTTCCTGTTGTGGAAGTAGCAGGTGCTGCTGGCGCAGCATCAACAGCTTTTTTCTTTCCCAACAAACCTTTCAAGCCCTCTACTTTATCGCCGCCAATTAACTCTTTAACTGCTGCGCCCTTCTCGCCACCTACTTTATCAAGCAGCTTAGATTGTGCCAATGCGCTGCCAATAGCGGCGAAATCCATGCCGTATTTTGGATCAGAGAAAGTACCAGTAATTTTAACGGGGATTGCAATACCACTTAAATCATCCAGCTCTGCACCGCCTTGCCCTTTAAGTGATTTGACTACTGTGGGTTTAGCCAAATAATTAATTTTTTCGTTACCAATATCAATGTCGCCACGACTATCGCCTTTGGCCAAGCGCAAAACAGGCGCTTTCATGGCGAGGTCTTCGTTGTGCGCTACCCCATTTTTAATGTCAAACGTTGCTGTCAGCTCGCTAAAATCTGTCTTTTTGCTTTTATCAGCATTGGCGTCTTTTTTGCCAAGAATATTCACTTTGCTTTTTAGGTCGCGTATGCTGCCAGCAATGTCCACACCTTTAATAGCGCCATCAGCCAAATTAAGCGAGGCATTACCCAACAGGCCCTTTTTAAGCGCGCCAACGCTACTACCTTGCGTGGTCACGTCGATATTTACAGTTCCAGTTCCAGAGAGCATGTCGTTATTAATCGCATCCACCATAAGTGGTCCAACAGAAACACCCTTCATGCTTTGCTTAAAAGCTATATTGGGCGTGGCGCGTGCATCCACTTTAAGTGTGCCAGCCATACTGCCGTTATATAAATTTGCCGAAAACGGTGAAAGTGTGGCGATACCCTCGCCCGCTTTTAGGCCTAAATTGACGTTTTCGGTTTTAACATTGGCGAGCTTAAGCCAACCAATTTTGGCTTCGCCCGTAGCGTTAAACTTTTTTAGTGCGCTCAAATCAATCGGCGTATCGGCGCTACTTTTAGTTTTTTGGTCACCTTTTGTGATGTAACGATCTGCATCTAAGCGATCGATTTTTATATCAAAATTGTAAACAGGGTTATTAAATTGGCTGACACCCAAGATGGCATTAATTTGGCTCTCATCCACCTTGGCAGTCAGTGGATTTAGACTCAACTTTTGACCGTCAGCTTTTAAACCCGCCTTAAGATTAGATATTTGGTACTTATCATATTTCAAGCTACCAATACGTAAATCTCCATCCGCCAACAGAGTTTTTAAAGCACTTAAATCGGCTGGCTTATCACTTTTAGTGGATGCCCCAGAAGCCGCGTATTTATTTGCATCCAGAGCATCAATATCCAGATCAAATAGAAATTTTGGCTTGCTAAATTGAGTAATACCAAAGCTACCTTTGATTTGACTATCATCAATTTTGGCGCTAAGTGGGTTTAAGCTTAATTTTTCACCATCTGCTTTTAAGTTGATATTCACATTGCTGGCGCGTGTATTGCCATATTTCAAGTTACCAACACGAATTGTACCGTCGGCATTAAGCGTTTTTAGTGCGCTTAAATCAAGCGGTTTATCCGCAGTCTCTTTTTTGGCAGGCGTATCAGATTTAGCGTAGCGGTCAATATCTACTTGATCTACATCTAAATCAAAAGTGTAGATAGGTTTGGCAAAATTGCGAATACCTACATTGCCTTTAATATGGCTGTCATCCACTTTCACATCTAGTCCGCTCAAAGCCAATTTTTCACCGTCAGCCTTTATGCCAACGTTTAAGCCTGAGATTCGATATTTGTCATACACAATACTGCCTACAATTAGTTTGCCGTCCAGCGTCATATTTTTTAATGCAGACATATCGGCTGGCTTGCTACTACTTTTTGTGGTCGCGGTTGTTTTTCCCAGCAGCTTATTCAAGTCTAATTTGTCTGCATTTAAGTTAAATTTAATGTTCAATTTTTTAAAGCCAGTTACTGCAATATCGCCAGTCAGCTTAGTTTCAGCCATATTTAAATTAAATTTACTATTGGCGGTTTCATTTTTAATATCAGTGTGAGCACCTAAATTAAAGGTGCCTTTCATGCCGCCATTAGGCAAACTAGGGTCTTTAATATCTAAATTGCCAGTAAGTTTGGGAATGTCAAAAATTAAATCTTGAATATTGCCACTAAAAGGAGAAGAAAAGGTGCCAGTGACAGTGCGCTTGCCTTGCGTGGCAGATAAGTCGCCAGTAATGCCGCTGCTTTGTAGGGCTTTGGGCGAGCCTTTCATGTCGGCTAATACCATATTAGCCTTGAGCACATCGCCATTTTTTTCTTGGCCAAGGCTAACGGTGACTTTTTTGCTAGTGACTTCATCTTTTAATATAGTTAGCGCTGGCGCACTTAAATCAATGCTTTGTTTAGCGTCAGCAAATTTACCAGAAGCCACAAATTTAAGATCATCCACCAAAAACTCCATGAGTTCTGGTTTTGCATCGACATCACCAGTTGCTTTTATGTCCATTTCCTTACCGCTCAGCATATCTCCCACAATATGGCTATCTAATCCTTTTACCTTAAAGTGCTTTGTCTCAGGATCGACTAAGAAGTTACCTTTAAGATTTACATTAGCAGCAGTTTCTGGTTGGTTTGAGGTGATAGTGAAATTAGTATCTAAATCAACAGGTTCTGCCAAAGCAATGTGACCAGATTTCATATTAAATTTGGTAATGTTATATTTTGCACCTGTCGCTTCATCGGCATATTTCACTTCAGAATTGGTCACATTGACGCCATCAATATCAAATTTAATTTTTGATTCTTCTTCATCTTTGCTCAGCAAATCATCAAAATTAAATTTGCCATCTTTGCCTTTCACAACGTTTGCTTTGGCACCGTCTACATAAACAGTATCAACCACCAGCTCTTTTTTAAGTAGTGGTATCACCGCCAGCGCCACTTTTACGCTCTCGACAGAGGCGAATATTTTGTCTGATTGATGTTCTGAAATAGATAGTTTGCCAAGATTGGCGCCAATTTTTGGCCAGTAACTGAGTTTGATGTCGCCATCGATATGCAACGTACGTTCTTTTTTATCTTTGACGAGTTTGATGATTTCGTCTTTGTAGTCGTTGGGATTGAAGGTTGCCGCAAAATATCCCACAATTAATGCCACAAGCAGCACTAAGCCACCAATACCATACAACACATACTTAATCATTTTATTCATCACTGCCTCGCTTTACTTGCGCATGCATCATTTGAGTCTAGCTTAAAGAAATAGTTTACCAATAATATGCCAACACTGCCAAACCAAAAATAATGCGGTACCAAGCAAAGCCAGTAAAATCATGGTTTGCAACGTAGCGAATAAGCACTTTAATGACTAATAGTGCTGAAATAAATGCAGTAATAAAGCCAACTATAAACATAGGTAAATCGGCGATATTGAGTAAATTCCAGTTATCGAGTAAATCGAAACCTGTGGCGGCAAACATAATAGGAATCGCCAAAAAGAATGAAAATTCAGTGGCAGTTTGACGGGTTAAACCAAATACCATGCCACCTAAAATGGTTGCGCCAGCGCGTGAAACACCAGGAACTAAAGCTAGCGCTTGTGCAAAGCCAATTTTTAAAGCTTGTAAGGGTGAAATGGCTTCAATTTGTTTTGTGCTTGAATGGCTGGTGTTTTTTTCGATAAACAATATTGCAAATCCACCCACAATTAAGGCAATTGCGACAGTAATAGGCGAAAACAAGTTTGTTTTAATAAAGTCGTGAAACACTAGACCTAGCAATGCGGCTGGTAATGATGCGACGATTAAATTAACAATAAAGCTTTGGGCATTGGCCTCGCTTGCCATGCCAGTAAGTGTATTAACTAAGCGCTTTCTAAACTCAAAACAAACTGCCAAAATCGCACCAAGTTGAATCACAATTGTAAAAACATTTGCCTTGGGGTCATTAAAATCAAGCAAATCACCCACAATGATTAAATGGCCGGTGCTGCTGATAGGTAAAAATTCGGTAGCGCCTTCTACTAGACCTAAAATAAAGGCTTTAAAAACAAATAATAATTCCATGGACATATTTTATCAGCTTAAAAAATTAAGGGCGACTATGCGCCCTTAAAGTGAATCTTTTATGATGCTGTATGAGAGCGTGGCTTGATTATTTCAGCATGCCTAATACTGTAGAAAGTAAATTGCCTGAATCAGCAGTCACTTCTCCATCAGGTGTCATTTTATCCACAACTGTAGGTAAATGTTCAGCAATTTGCGCGCTTAAAGTTTCAGGTGAAATACCAAATTTAGCAGCCATATCTGCTATGGCACCGCTACCCAATACGCTTGATATTTGCTCGGCTGAAATTGGTAAATTACTACCTTTTCCAACCCATGATGCAGCTTGTTCAGCTAAGCCACCCGCTTTAAATTTATCTAAAACGCCGTTTAAGCCGCCATGTTGGTTAAACATTTCCATTGCCACTTGCGCCATTCCGCCTTTATCGCCCATCATTTTGCCCAGTACTGCGCCAGCAACATTATCAAATAAACCCATTTACTGTCCTTTATATAAAATTAAATTAAAATCGCTCTTCAGCACGTAAGTAACGCCACTGCCCTACAGGAAGTTTACCTAGTGTAACACTTCCTATACGCACACGTTTTAAACCCACTACATGCAAGCCTACCATTTCGCACATTCGGCGAATTTGGCGCTTTTTGCCTTCGCGTAAAACAAAGCGTAATTGATCCTCATTTTGCCAGCTGACTTTAGCAGGTTTTAGTTTTTCGCCGTCTAAACTTAAATCATGGTTTAAGCGCCGCATATCTGCGTCAGATAATTCACCTTCCACTCGCACCAAGTATTCTTTTTCCACACTCGAGTCTTCACCAATTAAATGTCGCGCAACACGACCATCTTGAGTGAGCACTAACAAACCTGTAGAGTCAATATCCAAGCGGCCTGCAGGCGCAAGACCATGCAAAAATCCACGTTGAAATTCTTTAGCGTTATATTCGCTTAAATCAGGATCATCTAACCATTCATTATCTGGGTGCACCAGCACAATTGCTGGTTGGTAGCCATCTTCTGCTTGCCCGCTTACATAACCCACAGGCTTATGCAGCAAAATCGTCACTTGCTCGGCCTGTTGTTCGTAGGCATAACCACTAATAATAATTTCTGCGTCAGGTTTAATACGGGTGCCTAGCGTCTCCATAATTACGCCGTCTACTTTTACCCAACCATTAATAATCCACTCATCCGCCTCGCGGCGCGAGCAAATACCGCGTTCTGCCATCACTTTAGAAAGGCGCGGTGATTCTACGTTAACGGGTGATGACTTATACGCCGCTTTAGCCGCAGCTCCATACTGTGGTGTGGTTGTACCATCATAACCATCACGCACTTTGCCACCACGACGCGGTGCTTGTCGGTATTGTGGTTCGTTTTTATCGGGGCGCGGTGTTATGCGGGTATCTATGCCTGCGGGTTTATGTTGCCTTGGCTCGCTGGGAGATTCAGCGCGTAGGTCACTTCTTAATGGCCTGTTATCAGAAACACTACTTTCGTTTGATACCTCTGCAGGCAAGTATCCATGAGGCTTTCCGTCATGCCTTTGGTTACGCTGGGTTGTACTAGACTTTGGTTGATTATTCTCACGTACACGCGAGTCCATTTTAGTGGCTGAATGGCGTGGTGCTTCGTTTGCTTCTGTACGCATCACAGGCTTAGGCGGCGATACTGTTCTATCGCGTTTCGTAGGATTAGCACGGCGCACAGGCGCTTTACTCGCCGATGGTGTTTCGCTAGGTTTTTTTGTAATTTTAATAGTGGCCAAAATAATCTGCAGTTGTTTAATTTATAAGGCTATTTTAACAAATTAATGCTGCAAGTTTTTATTTATTAAATGCAAGAGTTTTGAGTTATCTAGTTTTCAATTTATAGTCTGATTTTGTAGTCTGTTTAAAACACCCCGTATTACATGAATGGGGGATATAGGTCACAAGCACGAAATTTATAGTTAAAGTTTGGAGGTTTATGTTACTTAAAACTATCTGCGTCGAAAAGATTGAAGCTGCTAAACGCCAACTAGAAACTGCAATCATTCTTTGGTTTGAAGATAGTGACCAAATATCAGTGCATACATTAGCCTGCGCTGCATATCAAATAGTCCACGACATTAACAAAAATAGTAAAGGCAAAGAACTTCTTCTTGACTCTAGTTTGATCAAAGATGAATTTCGCAAAGAGTACAAAAGCGAAATGCGCAAGGCAATGAATTTCTTCAAGCACGCAGATAGTGATCCTGATCCGCATGGTAAAGTTGAGTTTGCTAATGATATTACCGATCTATTCATTTTTTATTCTATCATCGGAATTGAGCGCTTCGGAGAGCGCTGCAGCAAACTAAGCGTGGCGTTTTTAATGTTCTACGCCATTAAGAATCCTAATTTGATTACAAAAGAATTCAATGGCCGCTTCAATACTGAAATTTCTGCAAATCTTCCACTCATCTCTAAGTCGGAATTTATGAAACAATTTCTTTTAAGTCAAAGACAATAGACATAAAACAAGGTACAAACTGAAAGCTTATACAAAGGGAAACATATGAAGATTATATTCGTCGCTTTGCATTTAATTTTTTTCATATCAACAAGCTATGCAGCTTCAATTAAACAGGAAATAGACATAGTGGGGCAGCCAGCTATTCGAATTGAGGGTGAGATAGTTAAGGGAGATTTGATAAAATTTAAAAAACTTGCTGCAAAGCATATTCAAAGCAGTAAATCTCCGTTCAGAGTTATTCTTGATAGTAATGGTGGTGATGTGAACGAATCAATTGAAATTGGGAGATTCATAAGAAGCATGTTGGCTTCAACGTATGTGTGGGGTAATTATATTATTAGTTCCTCATCAGAAGTTTCCAAAAATGTCTTAGAGCGACAAGCTGACAAAAGCTCTGCCAGCAGTTGGGCTAATTGGCATATAGTAAATCCGAATGAAGATATTAAAGAAACAGATATAGCTAAATGCTACAGTTCATGCGTTTTGATATTTTTAGCAGGGATAGAAAAGTCTGTAACTGATAATCAAGATAACCGTGGACAAAGAAGAGAGATACCATCAATAGGCATTCATAGACCTTACTTTGATCAAAAATACTTTTCAAAATTAACTCCGGCTCAAGCATCCGCTAAATATAAAAATATAGAAAAATTAGTAGGGAACTATTTAAATGAACTAGGTGTGTCAGATTCATTAATTGATCGAATGCTGAAGTCATCCTCTGACTCTTTGGAATTAGTAAACTCCGAAAAATTTAAAGCATTCTTCAATAACGTTGAACCATATTATGAAGAGTATATGCTTGCAAAATGTGGAAGCAGAGACCCAAATAAGTTTTTAACAGGGGAAGACAGAGCCGACTTTTATACAATTTCTAATAAAAGAAAAGAGGAGTTTGTTCGCCGTCAATCAGAAAGTCCAAACGAAAAAAATGTGGAAGTATTTAAAACATTCATTCCTGATGGATATGATGAAAAGCATGTCATTGGACTTACTGAATACGTTAAGATGAATATTGAACGAGTTGACCAGTGTCACGAAGATGAGTTAGTTTTACACCAAACTAAATGGGCAAAATCAATGTCATTGACAGATTAGATGAAAATTAATTAGCCAGCATACGCTGGCTAATTAACTAGATTCTCGCCTGCGCGGGAATGGCAGATGCTGGGATAAAGCTTAAACTTTTTGATATACCTCGCTGCCTTTTTTCACAAACTCGATGGCTTTTTCTTGCATGCCTTTTTGTAAGGCTTCTTCACCGCTCACACCTAACTTATCTGCGTAATCACGTACATCTTGTGAAATTTTCATAGAGCAAAAGTGTGGGCCACACATTGAGCAGAAATGCGCTTGTTTTGCGCCTTCTTGCGGAAGTGTTTCATCGTGAAATTCCTTGGCTTTTTCCGGGTCTAGGCCCAGGTTAAATTGGTCATCCCAACGGAATTCGAAACGCGCTTTTGATAGTGCATTGTCACGGATTTGTGCACCTGGGTGACCTTTTGCCAAGTCCGCCGCGTGGGCAGCGATTTTGTAAGTGATGATACCAACACGTACGTCTTCTTTATCTGGCAGGCCTAAGTGCTCTTTAGGTGTTACATAGCAAAGCATCGCACATCCATACCAGCCAATCATAGCAGCGCCGATACCGGAAGTGATGTGGTCGTAACCCGGAGCAATGTCAGTAGTCAGTGGGCCTAATGTATAAAAAGGCGCCTCACCACAATGTTCAAGTTGGAGCTCCATATTTTCTTTAATTAAATGCATAGGCACATGGCCTGGGCCTTCAATCATACATTGTACGTCGTGCTTCCAAGCGATTTGGGTAAGCTCACCTAGTGTGTGTAACTCGGCAAATTGCGCTTCATCGTTTGCATCGTAAATTGAGCCTGGGCGTAAGCCATCGCCGAGTGAAAAGCTCACGTCATAGGCTTTCATGATGTCGCAAATATCTTCAAAATGCTCGTAAAGGAATGATTCTTTATGATGCGCCAAGCACCATTTGGCCATAATGCTGCCACCGCGCGACACGATACCTGTCATGCGTTTAGCTGTCATCGGTATATACGCCAAACGCACACCCGCGTGGATGGTGAAGTAATCCACGCCCTGCTCTGCTTGCTCGATTAACGTATCGCGGAAGATTTCCCATGTTAAGTCTTCGGCTTTACCGTTAACTTTTTCTAGAGCTTGGTAGATAGGCACAGTACCGATTGGCACTGGTGAGTTACGGATGATCCACTCGCGGGTTTCGTGAATGTTTTTACCTGTGGACAAATCCATCACGGTATCGCCGCCCCAGCGCGTGCCCCACACCATTTTCTCCACTTCTTCTGAAATGCTTGAGCCAAGTGCCGAGTTGCCGATATTGGCGTTAATTTTCACCAAGAAATTGCGGCCAATAATCATCGGCTCGATTTCTGGGTGATTAATATTCAAAGGAATAATCGCGCGGCCTAGCGCAACTTCGCTACGCACAAATTCTGGCGTAATCACTTTAGGAATGCTCGCGCCAAAATCGTTACCCGCGTGCTGTTGTTGCAGCATTTCAGACATGCCCTCGCGGCGTTGATTTTCGCGAATAGCAATGTATTCCATTTCAGGCGTGATAATACCCTTGCGTGCGTAGTGCATTTGGCTAACGTTTGCGCCAGCTTTTGCGCGCAATGGTTTACGGTGCAAGTTAAAGCGCATTTCTGCTAATTCTGGGTCAACCAAACGTTGGTGACCAAATTCTGAGCTAGGACCATCTAATTGCTCAACATCACCACGCTCCAATATCCATGGGGCTCGCAGGGCAGGTAAACCATTACGAATATCGATGCTCACATTTGGATCGGTATAAACACCGCTGGTGTCATACACCATCACGGGCGGATTTTTTTCTGCACCAAATTGTGAAGGCGTATCGCTTAATGAAATTTCGCGAAACGGTACTTGAATGTCAGGGCGTGAGCCTTGTACATAGACTTTACGTGAATTAGCAAATGGTAATTTGGTTGCGGGGTCAATTTCGGCGGTGTCGCCTACAAATTTTGGGAGGTTTTTATCAATCGCATTCATGGTGCATCCTTAAAAATAAACGTAGGATGCATGAAATCTGCATTCCCTACGGCGGCATGACCCGCATCAGGTTCAAAGGGTGATTCTCACTGTGATTTTCCAATTTTTACAGAAAATACAGACCCCTAGCAATAGATGGAATGTACGCGAAAATTAACCTTTAGGCAAGAATAAGCGGTGTTATGGTGCCAAAAGAGACATCAAAAATCATTAAAAATATAGGTGTTTTTATTAAAAAATGTTATAAATACACTTAGTTCAATCAAATAGAAATTAATAGGACTATTCTATGGTACTCATCGCAATTTACTACGCATTAGCTATTGCAGTACTCACGCTTCACTTTACTGGGCATTTAGAGCGCTGGAATATGGAGTGGATGGTATTCGTATTTGCTTTAACGGTTTTCCCTGCCGTGTTGTATCTGTAATTAATTTTGCTTTGAATTAGCTATTACCTTTAAAAATATCTGTTTTATTTTACTTTGAATTCAGCATGTTAATGGTGACTAATTCAGGTAGTCCATGCAAGCTGTAAATAGTTGATGTTTAATCTGCACAGGAACACCTAACTCCAAGTGACACAGCCTTCTCGTTATAAACTTCCTTTTTTTGTTTTCATTTCAATTATCGCGCTGGCAGTTTGGTTCATATTACGGCTAGTACTTTGGGTGGATGTTGGCATCACTCAAATGACTTTGGGCCAAGCCATTCATTCTTTTGGTGTAGGCTTATGGTTCGATTTAAATGCGCTGTGCTATTTGGCAGTGCCATTTTTGTTAATGTCGCTACTGTTGCCCAATGAATGGCGTGGTAAAGCTTGGGTAAATAAAATGCGCTGGGCGATAGCGTTTATAGTCACTTTCGGCATATTATTTGGTGCAGTATCCGAATATATTTTTTGGCAAGAATTCACTACCCGCTTCAATTTTATAGCAGTAGATTATTTAATTTATACCAATGAAGTCATTGGTAATATTCGCGAATCTTACCCAGTGCCGTTGATATTGTTTGTCATCGCGCTTGTTGTACTTGCGATTTTGTTTGTACTGCATAAACTCATCAGTTTTGATTCTGCGTTCAAGCCGTTTAAACATAAAATAAAATTATTAGCAGGGGCGATTTTATTACCAGTGATTAGTTTTCAGTTGGCGAACGTCGACCAAATGGAGTTCAGCAAAAATGCTTATGCCAATGAACTTGCGGGTAACGGCGTATTTAGTTTTTCTGCCGCCGCTCGGCGTAACGAGCTAGATTATGATAAATTTTATAAAACCATCCCTCAAGTGCTTGCATTAACCACGCTGGAATCTGTTGGCACAAAGCGTAATGCAAGCACTGACGAGCTAGGGACAGATGACAAAAAAGCCTTAGGCGCATTCACGCGCCACCCAAAAAATGTGGTGCTGATTTCAGTAGAAAGCTTGTCTGCTGAGTATGTGGGCACTTACGGTAGTAAAGAGAATCTAACGCCCTATCTCGATAAACTAGCAAGTGAAAGCTTGGTTTTTGACAAGTTTTTCGCCACTGGCACGCGTACTGTGCGTGGGCTAGATGCGCTTTCCATCGCTATTCCACCTATTCCTGGCCAAGCTATTGTTCATCGACCTAACAATGACCATTTAACAGGCATTGGCGAGCTTTTGCGTGCGGAAAATTACGAAACTATTTTTATTTACGGTGGTTATGGTGTGTTTGATAACATGAATAATTACTTTAAAGCGAACGATTACAAAGTGGTTGACCGAACCGATTTTGATGAAAAAACGATACAGGCCGAAAATGTGTGGGGTGTGGATGACGAAAGCTTGTTTAATAATTCTATCAAGCTATTTGACGAAACGGCAAAAACGCAAAAACCATTTTTTGCGCATATTATGACAACGTCCAACCATCGGCCATTTACCTTTCCAGAAGGCAAAATCGATTTGCCACAAGGGCACCGTGATGGCGCAGTAAAATATACCGATTATGCGATTGGCAAGCTGATTGAAAACTCTAAAAATAAGCCATGGTTTAAAGATACCTTATTTGTAATTACGGCTGATCATTGTTCATCGGCGGCGGGTAAAACCAAGTTGCCCGTAGACAAATACCACATCCCTCTATTTTTCTATGCGCCAGATATGTTGCGTGCGGGGCATTTCTCGCGCATTGCGAGTCAAATAGATGTTGTGCCAACTTTGCTAGATGTGTTGGGCATTAAAGGCGCTGAGCGCTTTTATGGACAGTCTATGTTTTTAGCAGAAGCTGATAAAAAGCCAGAACGCGCTTTTATTAGCAATTATCAAGAATTGGGTTACTACAAAAATGACACGTTAATTGTGCTATCACCTAAACAAAAAACGGAATCCTATAAGGTTGATCATGTGACGTTAGAATCGATGCCAACAAAGATTGATGAAACTCTTTTGAATGAGGCCATCGCATACTACCAAACCGCAAATCGAGACTTTAAAAGCGGAGCTCTGAAATTTAGTAAGTGATGGCGATAAGGAAAATATGATGAATAACAATATGCGACAAGCCTTGAGCAAAGTACCTGAGCTTACTTTAATTTTTTGGGCCATCAAAATTTTAGCGACAACGCTCGGTGAAACGGCGGGTGATGCGCTATCAATGTCCATGAACTTGGGTTATTTGCTTAGTACGTTTATTTTTGGAGCTATTTTTTTATTCGCTGTATCTGCACAAATTAAAGCGAAGCAATTTCACCCATTTTTATACTGGGCAACGATTATAGCAACCACAACAGTGGGTACAACTTTAGCGGATTTTGCAACACGCTCGCTTGGTATTGGTTACACGGGTGGCTCTGCGTTATTGTTCACATTGTTATTGGGTTCACTTGCGGTGTGGTATAAAACAATGGGTTCTGTTTCTGTGAGCTCAATAAACTCGCCGAAAGTAGAAATGTTTTATTGGGTCACCATCATGTTTTCACAAACGCTGGGAACGGCATTGGGTGATTGGACAGCAGATACAGCGGGCTTGGGCTACTTGGGTGCGGCAATTATTTTTGGTGGGCTTTTGTTGACGATTTGCGCCGCCTATTTTTGGACAAATATTTCTAGAACATTTCTTTTTTGGTCAGCGTTTATACTAACACGCCCGCTCGGTGCGGTTGTTGGCGATTTTCTTGATAAACCTATCGCTAAAGG
>JANNFN010000014.1:0-5210 GCA_031379885.1 Methylotenera sp. | reverse complement strand
CTCCTGACCTGCCTCAATCACCTTGCCGTTTACATATTTAGGTGGATGAATTTCATCACCATGGCCAAATTTGTTGGCATCTTTTTGCGCAAAATACGCTTGCATGGGGTTGTTTTTAATCACGCCCACCATTAAATGGTTTGCAATATCAATCGCAGGGGCAACTTTGGGCAATGGGTCACCCGCTACATAATATCGTGGCAAGCCTTCAAACTTACCTGATTTTCCTTTATTAAAAATTGCATTTTTCGCCATCATAGGGTCTGTTTGCACTTGGTCTAAAGTCGTCATGCGTACTTGAATCATGCGTTTTGGGTCGGTGCGGTTAATATCCACATGGCAAGCAATGCAATGTTGCTCATACAAAACGCGCCCTTTTTTGGATAAGGCTTGATTGATTGTGGGTAACTGCGCAGGCCAAACAGGCGAATGTAATTTAGCGACCACTTTTTCAAGCTTGCGCAACTCGGATGTTTGAATGGACGATTTAAAGCCGCCATCAATGAAACCAAGCCAATGCGTTGTGTTGGTTTCTACCTCGCCAAACACGCCAATCACTTCACCAATATTGCGCGCAAACGCGCCAATATTAGAATTGGATTGTGAGCCATTCCATTCCACATAATCGTGCTGCGGTGTATCCCAAATATAAGGCACGCTGGTCGGCGCATTGGGTGGGTTGGTGTTATTTTTTTCACCTGTCGCAATCAACGCTTGATTGAGTATAGAACCAAACGCATCAAGCCTTGTATAGCCATAAGCCACATCGGTATGATTAGCCACATCATAGGCCATACGTTTTTTATATTCTTTTTTAAGTGACTCTTTTAATTGAATTTTTTTAGATTCACTCGCGTTTTTACCCAACACGCGCTCTTGAAAACGCGCTAATTTCTCTGCATCGTCCAATGTGGCTTTCATAGACGAAGTGATGCCACCCAAAAACATTTGTAAATCAAAAAATGATTGCGCACCATCAATCATCATAATGTTATTTTTATAGTTAATTTGCTGGGTATGGCATGCCGCACAGGTTGGGCCTACATAGTCTTTGTTACGCGCAAAACCAATCGGCAAAGCATCTCGGTTAGCTTGGCTTTTTGGGGCGACAATTAAACCGTAGCGCATTATGTTTTCATTGCTACGAAACAGTTGCTTACTATCTGCTTGCTCAAGATTTAAGAAAAAGTCATACGGCAGTAAGCGTGAGCCTTGATCGGCAAAATAAAAATATTGGCGCTCCTGTTCTGTCCAGTTCTGCTCCAAATACACATGGGTCTTTTTGGTTTCAGTTTCTGCCAATAAGGCCTGTGACATCAAGCCTAGCGAAATCAGTAATACGACCAGTGTTTTTTTACTGTACTGCATCATCAACTCCTATTGGATCATGTCTCTAGAAAGTAAAGTGTTTAGCAAGTTATCCTGAAAGTTCAGATTACCGGTCAAACTTTCGTGCGACTCACATAGAAAAAAAGATTGCTCTACAGGTAGGTGGATAAATTTATGCCGCTGTACGCTCGGGTCTAGTACGTTGCGGCCTAATAGTGAAGCCTTCGTGACTGAGCCATCACCAGGTTCTAATAGCAGCGCGTCATAATCCACGCCTTCTACTGGTTGCGTCACTTCGCTCGGGTTCATTCTAATCACAGACTCACCATCCACCTCTTCCACTAAAATACGTGCTGGTGTTAATGTGCAGCCACCACCAAATACGACTAATTTAGGTTCTGACATGGGAGTCGCCACACTTAAAGACCACACAAAACGTCTGGCGCGCTCTAAGTTTTTTTCAAAATACTTTTCAAAAGTAGCAAGGTGCGCCTCACCATCGGCTTTATTTTCATACCTAGCGATGATGCGCGCGCGCACTTTTGGATCAAAAATAGACCACTCAAAACGTCGCCAAATTTCCACATCGAACAAATCGCGGTCTAGCGGTGTGCCATCACTGGTAACAATCCAATTATTGAGTGAATGTGGAAAAAGCTGGTACAAACTCGGCATGCTGGCCAAGGTTTCGGTGGCAATTTGATTCACACCAATATCAAGCCCCGTGATAAATAAATTAAGCGAACGAATAGAACCTAAATTGGGCGTGCCTAGCAAAATCACGCGACGCACACGCGATGCGCCATACATCGTCACCTTTTCGCCAAACTCATTATCATTAAGCACATCTTGCTTGCCATAGCGAATATAGTAGCGCGTAATCAGGCCACCCATGCTGTGTGCCACAATATCCACTTTTAATTTGGGGTTGTGATAATCCAAACGAATTTGTTCGATAAAACCTGCTAACTCACTCGCGCTTTTGACGTTATCTTGACGCCAATCGTACAAAAAAACATAATAGTTTTTGTGTGTTGGGTTGATTTTTTGCCCTATTTTAGAAAGCTTATAACCGCCAATGTCAGATAAAGTGTGAACGATTTTTCCATAAAAATCTTTACCCGCTGCGCCATCAAAAATATCGTAGGGTACAGAGTTGCTAGGCTTAGGCTCTAGTGTAACTGGATCAATTTCATAGGCCGCATCAGAATAATCATGGCTAAACAAACGACTAATCGCGCCTGGCCAAACATCTTCTTTGGTTTTAGTATCTTTAAGGCGACTACCCAGCACACCATGAATAAAAATCACTGGCGGCTGATCTGTCACCATCATCGATTCCATGTACAAGCGGCGTAAATCGGGCGCAAAAATTTTACTATTAGCAAAAATGCCCGCCAAAAATACAGCCGCAAGCACGATGCAAGTGAATATATACCGATTAAACAGCCCTCTTTTTAAAGCTTTGTAGGTAAATCTCAGCATTAGTTTAGCCTAACCCTTTTTAAAATTAATTGCGCTCATTTAAGTCTCAAAAATGAGTCGTGCTGTATGCAAAAATCTTACAAACTTTTGAAAAAATAAAAACTACACAGTAAAACGTTGTTGCATTTCTTGCAGATTAAACTCTGACAAAATCGCTTCTAGGCGAGATTGTGCATTTTTGCGTGGCTGCCCCGTATATTGCGCAATAATGAGTTCGTTTTTCATCGAATGCTCCCAGCCCACCAACTCGGTCACCGTGACGCTGTAGCCTGCCGCTTCTAGCTGCAAGCAGCGCAGCACATTGGTGATTTGGCTGCCAAATTCGCGTGTATGAATCGGGTGGCGCCAAATCTCGCTAAGCGGCGTTTTGCCAAAACTTTCATTTTTATGTTTGCGCAATACTTCCGCCACCTCGGCCTGACAACACGGAACCAATACTATAAACTTGGCATGTTTTTTTAAGCCGAACTGAATAGCATCATCGGTCGCAGTATTGCAGGCATGCAGAGCAGTGACAATATCCACGCGGCTTGGTAACGTGTTTGAGACAATCGATTGTTCAACTGTTAAATGCTCAAACCGCATGCGCGTGAAGCCACATTCTGCTGCGAGTTGGCGTGACTTTTCCACCAAATCGGCACGCGTTTCGATGCCAATCACCTCACCCGTACTCAATTGTTTGAATATTAAATCATACAAAATAAAACCTAAATATGATTTACCCGCACCATGATCGACCAGTAGAGGACCAATATTAGTATTAGTATTTTCAGCCAAAATCTCATTAAACAAAGGCTCAATAAAATTGACCAAATGATACACTTGCTTTAACTTACGGCGCGAGTCTTGATTGAGCTTGCCGTCACGCGTGAGAATATGCAACGCCTGTAATAGCGGTATAGATTGATTCGGTTTAATTTCTGGTGGTAATTCCATAGCAGACATTTTATATTGCAATGCTAGTTATTAAACAATAAATATTTTAAAAGCTTTGTCGTCAAACTCACAATGACTGCGTTTTGATGAGTAAGGGCAGTATTTTTTTGCCCCAGATTAATTAAAATGGAGAACAACATGAACAAAACTTTGATTCTGACACAAACTTTATTTGCACTTTTACTATCTACCAACGTAATGGCTGATGATGCGAAGCCTGCCGTAGATTTAGATAAAAAAGGCGACCGTATTGAAGAGCGTTTAGACAATCGCGGTGACCGCCGCGAAGAACATTTGGACAATAAAGGCGATCGTATTGAAGAGCATTTAGATAAAAAAGGCGACCGTATTGAAGACCGCATGGATAATCGTGCAGATAAAGCAGAAGCAAATGGCCACGAAAAGCGTGCCGAACACTTAAGAAACAAAGGCGATAGAATTGATCAGCATCTTGATAAGAAGGGTGACCGCATTGATAATCGCCTAGATAAACGTGGCGACCGCGTGGATAATCACTTAGATAAAAAAGGCGAGCACATTAACAAACGTCTAGATAGAAAAGCTGCTAAACGTAAATAAGTATTACGCGCCAATTTTAAGACTTACTTGAAAGGCATGATGAATTGAGATGAATCGCTAATGCATGTTTTTTTAGCTGAAATCGAACATCGTGCTTTTCGCATGGCGCAACTTGCGACGGGCAATCGCGATGATGCGCTAGATATTGTGCAAGATGCCATGATGAAACTGGTGCAAAAATATAGTACGCATGACAAAGCAAGCTGGAAGCCACTTTTTTACAGCATTTTGGAATCGCGTATTTTAGATTGGCATCGGCGCCAACAAGTGCGTAATCGCTTTCGTAGCTGGCTACATTGGGATGCAGATGATGACGATGTTGAAGATGCAATAGCGCAACACCCAGCTGAAATCAGTAGCATTCCAGATTTTCAGTTACAAGATACGCAATTTATGCAAAATTTAGAGCTTGCATTAAAGGACTTGCCATTGCGGCAACAACAAGTGTTTTTACTGCGCATATGGGAAGGCTTAGACATTAACCAAACCGCAGCTGCGATGCAATGCAGTGAAAGCAGTGTTAAAACACATTATGCGCGGGCATTAGAAAAATTACGCGCGCAATTGGAAGGGCATCGATAATGCAAGACCAATTTGAGAAAAAAAACAAGTTAGAGCAAAAAATTAAGGCGAGCTTAGATGATAGCGCGGCAAATTTAGACGCCGATACCCGCAAGCGGCTTGCAGATATCCGTAGCCAAGCGCTGAACATGCAAACGAACCACGCCAAGCCAGCGCGCTGGCTTACGCTTTCGCATTGGCTGCCAACTACGTCATTAGCGTTTGGCGTTTTGCTCGCATTATTTTTTGTTGCGCAACACAAGCAGCAAAACGGCTTGGAATCTGGGCAAGAACAGATTGCGGCATTTGAAATGCTCAAT
>JANNFN010000006.1:0-4128 GCA_031379885.1 Methylotenera sp. | reverse complement strand
TGATGAAATGTTGAAATTGTTTTTATCTGGCCACGCGGTTGAAAGCATTGGTGCGTTACGCGTGCAACATCTGCACCATGGTCTGCTACCCTTGCTGGACGTAGTATTGGAACAGCCGCTAGGTGAAAAATTTGTGATGCTGGCACTCAAAAATACCGATGATCGTATTCTTGCTGGCAAATCATCCAACCCAAGCTTTTTGTTTGCCACGCTACTTTGGCACGAGGTTTTAAAAGCATGGGAAACCTGCAAACAATCACACCCGCCAATACCCGCGCTGCACATGGCAATGAACGAGATTATTGATGCACAAGCGAAAAAATTGGCGATTCATAACCGATTTACCGCCACCATGAAAGAAATTTGGGGCATGCAGCCACGCTTTGAGCAGCGCGCTGGCAAACGGCCTTTTGGCGTGCTTACACATCCACGCTACCGTGCAGGTTACGACTTTTTACTGCTACGTTGTGAATCGGGAGAATTGCCAATAGAACTAGGCAATTGGTGGACTGACTTTGCAGATGCGAGCGGTGAAGCACGCACAGCCATGTTGCTGCCTGACACAGCACCAAAAAAGCGCCGCAAGCGTAATCGCAAAAAACCAACAGGTAGCACGGAATCTGTAGCGAATGAGTAAGACTTTTGTGGCTTTGGGCAGTAATTTGAATGGTGATTTAGATAGCCCTGCAAGCCAAGTAATACGCGCCTTCCAGACCATCGGTAAATTGCCTAAAACTAAGCTAATTAAGACTTCAAGTTTGTATCAAAGCGCACCCGTGGGCTATGCCAGCCAACCTGATTTTATTAACGCAGTGGCGGAAATCAGTACGCAGCTATCGCCAGAAAAATTGCTTGTATCCTTACTAAAAATTGAGATTGAAGCTGGTCGCGAGCGCCCTTTCTCTAACGCGCCACGTGTGCTGGATTTAGATTTATTACTATACGATGATTTAGTTTTGCATACCAAAAAACTCACGCTGCCACACCCGCGCATGCATGAACGTGGATTTGTGTTGCTACCTTTAGCAGAAGTTGCGCCTGATTTAATGCTTCTAAATCACGGTAATGTTGTAAAATTAGCGGAAACTTACAAAAATCAAGGCATTAAAAAAATATAAAAACCCAGATTTCTAAATGCGACTTTTAAAAGTTGATATTGGGCGCGTGCCAAAAAATTGGGCGCCGCATATGGCTTAAGGTAAAAGTGGGGACGTTAGGAGAAATTTTTGAAGCAGCAACACAGAATGATGACGAAATGTGAGTTTTTAGCATGAGCATATTTAAAAAATACCCCTATATTGTGATTGAAGGCCCCATCGGCAGCGGAAAAACTACACTCGCGCAAATGCTAGCGGATAAGTTCTCAGTGCAATTATTAAGCGAAAAAGCCGAGGCCAATCCATTTTTGCCACGGTTTTATCAGGATGCACAACGTTATGCGCTTCCTACACAATTATTCTTTTTATTTCAACGCTCTCGTCAAATTAGCGATTTAAATCAACGTGATATGTTCTCTAAACCCACTGTGGCAGATTTCTTTTTAGAGAAAGATCCACTATTCGCGCGCCTGAATTTGGATGATGAGGAGTACACGCTTTATCACCAGATTTACGCACACTTGCAATTAAAATCACCAAAGCCTGATTTGGTAATTTACCTGCAAACGCCTGTGGATGAGCTTGTCGAACGTATTGAGGAACGCAATGTGAGCTATGAGCAAGAAATTCCGCGCGAATATATAGAGCGTTTGGCGGATGCCTATAGTGAGTTTTTTCACACTTATGACACATCGCCGCTACTCATCGTGAATAACGAAAAATTGAATATTATTAAAGACGAAACCGCTTTGAATTTATTAATTGACAGGGTTGGTCAAATCAAAAGCAGTCGAGAATATTTCAACCCGAATTTTGAATAATATGTTGGCTTAAGTAAATCATGTTGGAAAAACTACAAAAATTAGTCAATTCTGGTGAAAAAATCGCCATGTTGACCTGCTATGACGCCACTTTTGCCAAATTGATGGAACTTGCTGGGGTCGATATTTTGCTGGTAGGCGATTCGCTCGGCATGGTGCTACAAGGTGCTGAAAATACGCTCAACGTCAGCATGCACCACATGACGTATCACACAAAAATGGTGAAAAACGGCGCACCCAATACAGTGATTTTGGCTGATATGCCCATTGGTAGTTATGAGCAAGATAACGAAGCTGCCTATAAAAATGCACTTTGGTTGATTAAAAGTGGTGCGCATATGGTGAAGTTTGAGGGCGGTGGGAAGCGCGTAGAAACCGCGCGCTACTTGATTGAACAAGGTATTCCTGTGTGTGCACATTTGGGCTTTACGCCACAATCTGTCAATCAACTCGGTGGTTATAAAATTCAAGGAAAAACAGAAGAATCTGCCGAGCAAATTTTGGCTGATGCAAAAGCCATGAGTGACGCGGGGGTGAGTTTTGTGTTGCTAGAAATGGTACCTGCCACATTAGCAAAAACTATCACTGAAAGCATTACAACCCCAACTATCGGCATTGGTGCTGGGGTTGATTGCAGTGGGCAAGTGCTTGTTTTGCATGATTTATTAGGTATATACACAGGTGCTGCTAGCAAAAACCCCGCAGATTTTAAAAGCCCAAGGTTTGTGCGTAATTTCTTAAAAGATACAAACAGCATTCAAGAAGCTGCAGCTGCCTATGTCAAAGCAGTTAAAAATAAAACTTTCCCCGCTGCTGAACATAGTTACTAATGCAAATTATTCGAACCGTTTCAGAGTTACGAAAAGCACTTAAAAAGCAACCCAGTATTGGCTTTGTGCCAACGATGGGTAACTTGCATGCGGGTCATATTAACTTGGTTGAGCTTGCTAAAAAACATGCAGAATGTGTGGTGGTAAGCATTTTTGTGAACCCGCTACAGTTTAGCCCGACTGAAGATTTAGCCAATTACCCGCGTACCCTAGAAGCCGATTGTGAAAAACTAAAAGCAGCTGGCTGCCATATTGTGTTTACGCCCAGCGTGGCGGAAATGTACCCTGATTTTGACAGCAAAAACCTAAACCAAACCATGACTATAGACCCGCCGCCCATTGCCAGTGTGCTGTGCGGAGCTACACGTTTAAAACATTTTGCAGGCGTAGCAACGGTGGTAATGAAGTTGTTTAACATGGTACAACCTGATGTTGCAATATTTGGAAAAAAAGATTTTCAGCAACTTTTTATCATTAAAGAAATGGCGAGGCAGTTTAATTTACCAATAGAAATTATCGCAGGTGAAACCGTGCGCGAGACGAGCGGTTTAGCATTAAGCTCGCGCAACAGCTATTTAACTGATATACAACGCACCTCTGCAAGCCAATTAAATAGCGCCTTGCAGGGCATCGTTAATCAAGTAAAAATTGGTAATAATGACTTTGTTCAACTCGAACAACAAGCGTCAGTGTTGCTAACAAGCCAAGGCTGGAAGGTCGATTACATTTCGATTCGATCATCCACCACCTTGCAACCTGCATCGCAACAAGATAAAAATTTAATCGTGCTTGGTGCGGCAAAAATTATTAATAAAACCTCGGGCAAAACGCGCTTAATCGATAATATAGAATTATGTATAACTGATTGATTGTATTATAATTATCCTTTTTTAAAATTCAAGGTAATGCATGCAAAGAACCATGCTCAAATCTAAGCTGCATCGCGTCAATGTTACTCATAGCGAACTAGATTACGAAGGCAGCTGTGCCATAGATGAAGCCTTACTAGAAGCAGGCAACATTCGCGAATATGAGCAAATTAGCATTTATAACGTAACTAATGGCGAGCGTTTTAGCACCTATGCGATTCGCGCCGATCGATATTCTGGCATTATTTCTGTCAACGGTGCAGCAGCGCATAAAGCGAGCCCGAAAGACATTATTATTATCGCCAGCTACGCCGTTTATCACGAAGTTGAGCTCGACAAGTTCGCCCCCCAATTAGTGTATGTGGATAGCGACAACCACATACAATCTCAACGTAACGCAATACCAGCACAGGCCGCTTAAAATGATTAAAGATACAGATGCAGTAAAATTAGAAGCAACCTACTTAGAAACCATGAAGCTCGCTGTCGTTGATGCGCTAGAAGATATCAA
>JANNFN010000055.1:0-27791 GCA_031379885.1 Methylotenera sp. | reverse complement strand
TCCTATATTGTTAAGTTCATAAATTTCTAATTTCTTGCCTTAGGTAATTTACTTTTCTTGCTTAGGGTCAATTATTAAGCGAATCGACACGATTGCATCTTGAGAATAAAAGGGTGAAAGCTAGCCTTTCTTTAAGCCAGTAGGTGGTTATTTGTCTAATTATAGGCAAACGATGATGTTTTTTATAAATATTTAATCTATTAAAAACAATAAGATATAGATTATTTTAAGTTTTTTTAAAAAATATCCTAAAGTTTTATAAAGTGCTGCCGATAAATATTTATTGAGTGATGCCGGCAATGTTTTTTTGTGATTGGATGTTTTAAGAAAAAACATGAATGACGGCTAAATCTAGAAAAACTTTAATTATTGATAGGATATTTATTAAATGATTTTTATGAATTGACTAGGTTTAACTAAACTTAATTTAGATGTTGGTAAGTCCAGCGTAAATTAAGTGTATGAAATATATCAGTATATCTAACCCCTTGTAGGTGTTTGTAGGACAAACACCTACAAGGGCGTGTCTGCTTGTCCTACCTAAAAAACCGACAAACTCCAATATTTTGTTTTTGTTAATAAGCACAAAGTACGTCTAACGCGAACTGCGGACTTTTAATAATCACTGAAAAACGAATGGGGAAATAAAATGGATGAAATGGAAATGATGTCGGAAATAAAAGACGCTAACCTTAATTATTTATTGCTAGCTCAACAATTGATTCGTTCAGATAAAGCTACCGCAATTTTCCGTTTAGGCATCAGTAAGGATATTGCTGACTTGTTAGAAGGCTTAAGCACTTTGCAGTTACTCAAACTCTGCAGCACCAATATGATGCTAGCGCGCTTTAGATTTGATGACAGTACAATTTTGGGCATGCTGACCAATTATACAAAAGATCGCTCACAAGCGCATTTGCACACCGCCGTATTAATGGCAGGTCAAAATGCTGGTGCAATGGCATAGTTTTTAGTACTGAATTTATTAAATAGTTAATGACTTTAGACAAAGGGTGATGACGATGAAAACCAAAAGCGTAGTAAACGAATCAGAGCAAATTCAACTTGCAATACGCATGATAAAACTAGGTGCCAGATTGCAATTACTTGAAGCTCAAACAACGTTGTCCCGTGAACGTCTAATCAAGTTATATAAAGAGTTGAAAGGGGTTTCTCCGCCTAAAGGCATGTTACCTTTCTCAACAGATTGGTTCTTAACTTGGCAGCCAAATATTCATTCATCTATTTTCTACAATATTTATAAATTCATGGTGGATTATGCAGATGTAAAAGGTGTAGACGCCATCATCAAAGCCTATAGTTTATATCAGCAACAGGTACTAGAGCAGTATGTAGAAGCAGAGCCAGTGCTGTCAATGACGCGTGCGTGGACACTCGTTCGCTTTGTAGATAGCAAGATGTTAAAAATGAAAAGCTGCACCTGTTGTGGCGGCGAATTTATTGTAAATACATATGATTTAAACCAAAACTATGTATGCAATCTGTGCCACGTGCCATCACGTGCAGGTAAGACCAAAAAAGCAAAAGAACTTACTTACAATTTAGTTTCGATGACAGCGTAATTGGACTTATGGGCAAAACACTGAATAAGGGTAGTGCCTTAGAGCATCAGTTCTATCAGGAGAAAAGTCCTGAGTTTTTAAAGGGCAACAGAAAATTTCTAATGTCTACGGCCAAAGTAGATTTTAAGCCAGCAACATTGGCGATATTGGTTCAATGTGCTGCATTAATGAGTGTGTTGCTGCTTTCATGGGCAACTCGTTTAATTACAGATAATTACTTTAATACTGATTTAACTATTTCAATTCTAGCCCTAGTGCTAATGCAGGCACTTGTAGCTACAGTATTGTCCTATTTAGTCGGTATGGCAAGCTGGTGGCGTTGGATACATTTGTGTTTCCCCCTTGCTGTTTGGGTGATGTTGAAAGTGCAACTTCCAAACGAATTGTACTTAGTGGGTTTTATTATTAGTCTAAGCTTGTTTTGGACTACATTTCGTAGCCAAGTACCATTTTTTCCTTCTCGGCCGATTGTATGGAAACAAGTAGCCAAGTTAATGCCAAAGGACAAGTCAGCAAGTCTAATCGATATAGGTAGCGGCTTAGGTGATATGCCTATGTATATCGCCAGAATGAGACCAGAGTGCCATATCGAAGGTATTGAAATCGCACCTTTGCCATGGCTGGTGAGTTTTATTCGTAGCAAGATTCGCCGCTCAACTGTAGTTTTTAAATTAGGTGATTATCGAGCTTTAGATTTTTCAAATTACGACATTGTTTTTGCTTATTTGTCACCTGCTGCAATGCTTGCTTTGTGGGAAAAAACGAATCAAGAAATGAAATCGGGAAGTCTTCTTATTAGTTTGGAGTTTGAAATTCCAGGAGCTAATCCAAGCATGCGAATTGCAGGCAGCGAGCAATCCCCGATGATTTTTGTTTGGCGGATACCCTAGATATTCTGGCTCGTGGAAGTTTTTTAAAAACACATGCATTATTGAGCGTCTAGTCTTCAATAATTATTTTTTCAACAGTTCTTATACACAATACAAACCCAAAAACATCCCTTTATTCCATCGATTGATTTGCTCTGCGTCTTGATATTCTGATTCTAATTATTAACTCATCAGTAGATTTAATCTTAGGAGTGAACAGGTATGTTCGTCATTATTGGATACATTGTTATATGCGGCACAATCTTTGGTGGTTACGCTATGGCTGGCGGCCATTTGGGAGGCTTATGGCAACCTTTGGAGTTACTCATGATTTTTGGTGGGGCATTAGGTTCTTTTGTTGTTGGTAATGATAATAAAGCACTTAAGGCCACCCTTAAGGCACTACCTACTTTGTTTAAAGGCTCTAAGTTTAACAAAGCACTTTATATGGATTTGCTTGCGCTGTTGTTTGAGATTCTTAGCAAAATTCGTAAAGACGGCATGATGTCGATTGAGAATGATGTAGAAAATCCAGAGGCCAGTCCTTTGTTTAGTAAATATCCCAAAATTCTGCACGACCATCACTTGGTAGAGTTTATAACCGATTACTTACGTTTGATGGTGTCTGGCAACATGGATGCGTTTCAGGTTGAAAACCTGATGGATAACGAAATTGAAACACATCATATGGAAGGTCATGTTCCTGCACACTGTATTGCCAAACTTGGCGATGCGCTTCCAGCGTTTGGCATTGTAGCTGCAGTGATGGGCGTGGTGCACACCATGGAAAGTTTGAGTTTACCACCAACTGAATTAGGTATTTTAATCGGTCATGCACTGGTGGGTACGTTTTTAGGTATTTTGCTGGCTTATGGCTTTGTTGGGCCACTTTCTGGGTTGTTAGAACAAAAACTAGAAGAGAGCACCAAAATGTATCAAACAGTGAAGGTGACTTTGCTTGCGAGTCTGAATGGTTATGCCCCATCAATTGCCGTTGAGTTTGGTCGAAAAATACTTTATTCAACCGAGCGTCCTGGTTTTGCAGAGCTTGAAACGCACGTTAAACAAGCCAAAGCGGCCAAATAATGCCAATGCAATTAAAACCAACATCAGATTTAGACGGAGCTCGTCATGGCTGAAGATCTCGTTAGACCGATTATTGTTAAGAAGATTAAGAAAACGGCTGGCGGCCACCATGGCGGCGCCTGGAAGATTGCCTATGCCGACTTTGTGACCGCAATGATGGCTTTTTTCTTGTTGATGTGGTTGCTTGGCTCGACTTCAAAGGCACAAAAAGAAGGTATTTCTGATTACTTTAAAACGCCTTTAATGGTGGCGTTGACGGGTGGTACTGCTGTTGGCGCCAGCGACACGCTAATCAAAAATGGTGGTGGTGCAGATTTTACAAAAAAATCAGGGCAAGTTAAAAAAGTGGATGGGCCTGATGGTAAGAAAACAAAGATCGATGCAGAAGAAGCAAAAAAAGCGTTAGAAAAAGCCGAAGCAGAAAAGCTGGAAGAGATGAAAGCGAAAATTGAAAAAGCGATTGAAGATAGTCCTGCTTTAAGTAAATTTAAAAATCAGCTGTTGTTGGATATCACTTCAGAAGGCTTACGCATTCAGATTGTAGATGAGCAGAACAGAGCGATGTTTGCTTCATCCAAGGCTGAAATGCAGCCCTATGCGCAGCAGATATTGCAGGAGATAGGCAAGATGCTCAATGGGGTTACCAACAAAATTAGCCTATCTGGGCATACTGATGCAGTGCCATATTCTGGCGGTGATAAGGGTTATAGCAACTGGGAGTTGTCTGCAGATCGTGCCAATGCTTCGCGTCGAGAGTTGATTGCGGGTGGCATGGACGAAAGCAAGTTGTTACGAGTGGTTGGATTGTCTTCGGCTAATTTGTTTAACAAGGAAGATCCATTAAGTCCTAGCAATCGACGCATCAGCATTATTGTGATGAACAAACAAGCCGAAGAGAACGCGATGAGTGATGATGGCGCCGTAAATGTGCCTTCAACCGCAAGTGAGTCGGAAATTAAGGACGCAACACAGGAGTCGCCAGCGACACAGGCACCATAAACTTAGTTGCTAAAAACTTGAATTGAAGCATTTTAATAACCGTATTCAATAAATTTATACTAAGAGATTAAGCACATGATTGCATTAATATGAAACCACTGCCAATTACTGAAGTTAGAAGTCTGCTGGCTGCAGTGTCAGATCATGGCAAGCAACATTTGGCTGAGGTGGAGGCTGGTCTATCGCAAACAAGTTATCTGCTAAGTAAGGCTATTGAAAAACTTAGCGCGAGTTTTATCGCTGTGCACACCGCCGTCATTAATCAACAGCTAACCTTAGTTGCGCTTACTCAACAGCATCAATTATCTGTTGATGAAATCAAGCAGCTTGAAATGTTCAACCAAATTATTGGTGAAGAAGTGAATGCAGCTATTACTGGCCTGCAGTTTCAAGACATTACCAGTCAGCTAATCGCTAGAGCCATCAAACGTGTGAATGGACTAAAAGATTTACTTCAGGAACTAGATATTCACAGTGACCAGATAGATACAGAACACGAACATCAAGAGATAGCCAACATTTTGGAAGAAATGAGCCAAAGTTTGCATACAGGCAGCCATGCACTTTCTGGTGGATTAAGACGTTCAGTAGAGCAACAGAATATGGCATCTGGGGAAATTGAGCTGTTTTAGAATCTAAAGCTAAATATGTACGACTATCAGCCGTAATGTAACAGGATTAGAGCATTAAATAAATTTTAATAAACAACTTTAATTATATATTCTAAATAATTAATTAAATAAAAAAAGTGAGTAACTTAAATGGCAAAAACAATTCTAGCAGTAGATGACTCAGGCTCTCTTCGCCAGATGGTGGCATTTAGCCTTAAAGCGGCTGGTTATGATGTTCTACAAGCTGTTGATGGGCAGGATGGTTTAGATAAGGCAAAAGAGAAAACGGTCGATCTTGTACTCACAGATCAGAACATGCCAATTATGGATGGTTTGACGCTGATTAAAAATCTGCGTGGCTTAGGCCCGTACCAGAAAGTACCTATTTTAATGCTGACCGCTGAATCAAGTGATGAAATGAAAGCTAAAGGTAAGGCTGCTGGTGCAAATGGTTGGTTAGTGAAGCCGTTTGATCCTAAGCGCTTAATCGAAGTGGTCCAGAAAGTAATTGGTTAAGAATAGTAATGAGCAATCATGGTGGGCATGGACTACACTAGCTTTCACTAACGTTTTTTTAACTAGTATGAACTAAACATCATCGAACTCAGTTGGTCAAGATAGTTGTACCGACACTTTCCTACTATAAAACACTTCAGAGTGTTCAAATGTTTCTGAAAAATAGCTTCTTAGCCACCAATAATGCTGGGCATCAGCATTGCATTTGACTCCAAAATAGATTTAAAACCTTCAAAAATAACCATGAATAAGTGTTGATTGCCGATATAATTTATAGAGGCTTAGCAATTTTTAATAGGAAATAAACTAGAGTATCAATTAGAAAACTTTCATGAGCCTTATCAATAAAATCATATTTGCTGTATTTACACTATTTGTAATGAATAGCTATGTAATCGCAAACGAAGATGCACTGCCAAACTGGCAGGAAGGATCGCTTACTGGTGATTGGGGAGGCGTGCGCGCTGAACTTTACAAGCAAGGTATTGATTTAGGCTTTACGCATAAAAGTGATTTTTTGACGAATACTTCTGGCGGTATCAAACGCGGTTCTGTATGGCTAGGACATACCGAAGCCAGGCTAACGTTGGATTTAGACAAAGTGTGGGGTTGGGGTAGCACAACCGCTTTTGTTCATTGTCACAGTAACCTTGGTGGCAAGTTTAATACACACTATGTCGGCGGTTTTATGGGTGTCGATAATATCGAAGTAGGTACTAATACAGCGCAGTTTCAGCAAGCTTGGCTACAAAAAAACTTTTTAGATTATCATGTCTCAGCATTGGCAGGTCTATATGCCATTGATTCTGAATTTTATGTCACAGAAACCTCTGGCCTATTTCTAGCACCACCTTATGGCATGGCTAATGAGCTGGCGCAAGCTGCCACAAATGGACCGCCGATTTTCCCTATCGGCGCTTTAGCTGCACGTTTGAAGTTTACGTTACCGAGTGATAATTTTTACTTACAAGCAGCAGTGACCGATGGCGTGCCGGGTGATGTAAATAATCCACGTGGTACGCACATTAAGCTTGGACGCGGCGAAGGCACCTTATCTATTGTTGAACTGGGGTACACACCACAATTTGAAACTGATTTAAAACAGCCTACGGAAATTTTCAACAAAACTGCGATTGGCTTTTGGCGTTACAGTGCAAAGTTCGATGCAATTGATGGCGTGTCAGCACGACATCATAACCAAGGTATATATGCCTTAGCAGAGCACACTCTGTATTTAGAGCCGGGCCAGCTAACACAAGGCTTGGCTGGGTTTGTGCGATTTGGTGTGGCGAGTGAATCTGTTAACCAGGCAGATTGGACTGGCAGTATAGGCCTGCGTTATCACGGCCTAATTACTGGCCGTGATGATGACATTGCAGGGCTTGCAGTAACTGTTAATCATGCGGGTGATAGATATAGACGCGCAAATGATTCACATCATCACGAAACAGATTTGGAAGCGACTTATAGCATACAAGCAACCCCGTATTTTACTGTGCAGCCTACGGTGCAGCTAATCGTAAATCCGAGTATGGATTTAACCATTAAAAATGCTTTGATAGTTGGCGCTCGCTTTGAGGTGGAGTTTTAGAAAGACTTATTGTTCAGGCAGATTATGCAATCAGTAGTTAGAAGATGGTCTAAATTTTCAAGATTTGACAGGTCAAGTAATTAAGAAAATTACTGGCTTAGCACAAGAGTTGGAAAAACAACTGGTGCAAGTATTAATTGATTTTTCGCCAACTACGACAAAAATAGAAACTAGTGCCACGCTATTAAATGGCCCACAAATTGATCCGCATGCAGTGGATGTGGTTGCAAGCCAAGCGCAAGTGGATGATTTGTTGGATAGTTTAGGTTTTTAATAGGTTGGTCAACCAGCTGTATTTTGTATTGGTATACATTTTGCGTGGCATTAATCAAAAGCAAAATTTCAGGGTCATATTAGCCAATTATTGACGTGATTTAGGCAATATTGGCTACATTTCAGCTAGCTGCGGGCAAAAATGAACAAGATTAATTTTAAAGGCTTACGGACCAAAATACTGCTGGCATTAGCGATTGGCATGATATTGCTGTTCGCAATGCTATTTTTTCCAGCTAGAACCGTGTTGCATGATGGTTATACTAAGCTGGAAAAAGACAAAACAAATATTCAGATTGACAGCGCAATAAGCTTGCTTAATGAGCAATCGAGTCAACTCAGTACCGCTGTACGTGATAACGCACATTGGGATGACTTGTACCAATACATGCATGTGCAAAATCCAGCTTTTATTGAATCCAGCTTTGCAGACGCTACGCTTAGCAATGGTAAGGTAAATGCTATATTAATAGTGAATAATAAAGGGGAAACCTTAGTTAAAAAAAGTATTAACTATAGAAATGGAAAGCCGTGGCGCATACCAGAATTCATAATGCAGGAGGTTAAGGAAGGTGGCGCATTTATAGATCCATCTAAGAATGATCAGTCAGGCTTATTTTGGACACAACAAGGTATCTGTATTGTTTCAGCGATTAACATATTAGATAGTCACGAAAAGGGCCCGAGACGAGGAACGCTAATTATGGTTCGTCTGCTTGATGAGCCTTTATTACAGCATATTGGGGAAATTCTTGGTACCAAACTTTCTGTTGAGGCTATGCGGGATGATGAGATTGCTTTTTTATCCCCCAATTTAACTAAAGGCGAAAAAGTAGTTTTGCCAATGAGTGATAGCCAAGTGGTCGGCTTTTCCGTTCTAAAGTCTATTGCTGGCGATACCAAGATTGTATTAAGCACAGTAAGCGACCGCAAAATTTTTGAGCAAGGTCAGTCAAGTCTTAAGTTTTTGTATGGGGCTTTGTTGATGATTGCGCTATTGTTAGCAGCTTTTAGCATACTACTAGATAAGCTGGTGCTGAAAAGGCTGGCGTATTTGAACAATAGTGTAAAACTTATTGGTGACTCTGCCACCTCGGCTGAGCGTGTGCTAGGGCTAAGCGGAAACGATGAGCTGACAAGTCTTATGCAAAGTATTAATGGCATGTTGAATCGTCTTGATGAATCACAGCTTGCGCTGATGTTTGAGAAAGAGCGCGCCCAGGTAACTCTGGCGGGCATTGCCGATGCCGTGATTACCAGTGATAATACAGGCCGGGTGCTCTACATGAACACCGCAGCGGAGCGACTGACCGGTTTTTATAGCGACGACGCAAAAGGCAAAACATTGCAATCGCTGTTTCACTTAATGAATGAAGATAAAACCGCGTCGGTGGCTAGTAATTGGTTAACTGACTCTGCCAGCGGTTTTGACGAGGTAGTTTTAGAACGTGATGATGGTGCCTCGTTTATTATTAGCAAGTCGGCTTCTCCGCTACATGCCAATAATGGTGTACTTTTTGGCTATGTGACTGTGTTGCACGATGTCACCATGTTGCGTTCGCTCTCAAATCAGCTATCTTATCAAGCAAGGCACGATTCACTTACGGGCCTTATTAATCGTTATGAGTTCGATCGCAAGACACAGGAAGCTATTGATGATGTCGCTACTGAAAATCGCACACATTGCATTGCTTATATCGATTTGGATCAGTTCAAAGTGGTGAATGATACCTGTGGCCATGTGGCTGGTGATCAGTTACTACAACAATTAGCAGATAACCTTAAAGCAAAAGTACGTAGTGCTGATACGCTGGCGCGCTTGGGTGGCGATGAGTTCGCATTGTTACTGATGGGCTGTAATTTGGAAAAAGCACAAAAAATTGTGAATGATATGCTCGAAGTAGTACAAAACTATCGTTTTTCATTTGATGATAAAGTGTTCAAAGTGGGCGCCAGCATTGGCTTGGTGGAGATATCACCAAGTCAAGCGCTTACATTAAGTAATGTTTTAAACATCGCTGATTCCGCATGTTACACGGCCAAGAAAGATGGTGGCAATCGTGTATATACACATCGTTTAGATGATACCGACTTGAAAGAGCGCCATAATCAGCTGGAATGGGTGTCGCGCATTCACCTTGCATTAGAGCAGCAACATTTTGTTTTATACATTCAGCGCATGCAGGGTTTGGGGCTTAGTCAAGAACTGCATTGCGAACTGCTGATTCGTATGCAGGGCGAGGATGATGCGTTGTATCCGCCTGGATACTTTTTGCCAGCCGCGGAACGATATCATCTGATGCCAAAAATCGATCGTTGGGTGGTGGCGGAGGCGCTTTCGATTATTGCGCGTAAAGGCAAAGATTTTCCCTACATTTGTGCCATTAATTTATCTGGTCAAACTTTGTCAGAAGAGGGTTTTTTAGAGTATGTAATACAACAAATTAATTTACATGGCGTGGATGCTAGGCGTATTTGTTTCGAGATTACCGAGACTGCGGTAATTGCCAATTTGAACAAAGCGCGCCATTTTATAGATGCGCTACGCAAGATTGGATGCCGATTCTCGCTGGATGACTTTGGCAGCGGGCTATCTTCATTTGCTTACTTGAAAAATTTGAATGTAGATTTTCTTAAAATTGATGGCATGTTCGTCAAAGCAATTGTTAACAATAAAATCGATCGCGCCATGGTTGAATCCATCAATAATGTCGGCCATGTCATGGGCTTACATACCATTGCAGAATTTGTCGAAAATGACGACATTATCAATATGCTAAAAGAAATCGGCGTGGATTATGCGCAAGGCTACGGCGTAGCTAGACCTGAGCTTTTTGAATAGTCATTTGGTGTAAATATAACTGCCCTGCAAGGAAATATCCATGCGGGTTGCAGGGATTGTTATTTTATTGAATTTGCCTTGTTAAGCAGCCTTTTTACAGCCGCTTGGTTTGTAGATGCGTTTGGTTGAGGCTGGATATTTTTCTAGCATATTGGTCGGACGATGCGGGCGCGATACAAAATCGCCGCCGCAATTGGGGCAAATGCCACCAAGTACAGTTTCAACGCAAGTTGCACAGAATGTACATTCGAAGGTACAAATCATTGCTTCGATTGATTCGGGTGGTAAATCTTTGTTGCAACATTCACAATTTGGTCGCAATTCAAGCATAATATTCTCTATATTACGTGCTCTGCGAGGCAATATCTATAAGGGCTGCAGGGCAGTGCTTTTAATTGAAAGTATTCATTAAATTTACTTTAAACCAACGCGTACAACTGCTGGCAGGTTGGCTAATTCTTCATCTGAATATAAGCGACCACTGGTGATAAACGCAAAGCCAGTTCCGCAATCTAATGAAAAAGAGCCGCTTGAGTTTGGTGTGGCATCTAAAATCGTGTGCATATTCTCGGCAAAAGTAAAATGGCTGTTGCCCATATAAAATGTGGCATCTTGCCATTCGCCTAAGACGACATCAGCGGTACTGGGGTTGAATTCATTGATGGGCATACAAATAGGCCCGCTACCTTCGCAGCACCCACCCGACTGCAAAAAAGCAATGGGGCCAAACTCTGCGGTAAGTCTATGAATTAAAGCTAATGCACTTGGCGTTGCAGACACGCGTCTAGTCTTTTCAGGGTCGTTAATAGTGGCAGGGCGTTCTGCGGTTGCTGTGTTCATCATCTAACTCCAATGCTTGAATTAATAATATTTTAAAATAACAAAAATTAAAAAGGGCGAGTGAACTCGCCCTTTTATTTTAAACCAATCTAAAAACTTAAACTATTAAAACCTTCTAAGTAAAATACGGCTTAGAAGAAGCCTAATTTATTAGGATTGTAGCTTACTAACAAGCATTTAGTTTGTTGGTAGTGGTCGAGCATCATTTTGTGATTTTCGCGACCAATGCCAGACTCTTTATAACCACCAAACGCCGCGTGAGCTGGGTAGGCGTGGTAGCAATTGGTCCACACACGTCCAGCTTTAATGCCACGACCCATTCTGTAAGCTACAGTGCCGTTACGTGTCCAAACGCCAGCACCAAGGCCAAAGATTGTGTCGTTAGCAATGGCTAAGGCTTCTGCTTCATCTTTAAAGGTTGTTACAGCAAGCACTGGGCCAAAAATCTCTTCTTGGAAAACGCGCATTTTATTGTGGCCTTTAAGCAAAGTAGGCTCAATGTAATAGCCTTCTGCTAAATCGCCTTTTAACATGTTGCGCTTACCACCAATTAATACTTCAGCACCTTCTTGTTTTCCAATATCAATGTAGTTCATGATTTTGTTCATTTGGTCTTCTGATGCCTGTGCGCCAAGCATCGTGCTTGAATCGAGCGGGCTGCCTTGTTTAATGGCTTTTACACGTTCTAGCACGCGCGCAATGAATTTGTCGTAGATAGATTCTTGAATAATGGCGCGTGATGGGCAAGTACACACTTCACCTTGGTTAAAGGCAAATAATACCAAGCCTTCAATCGCTTTATCGAAAAATGCGTCATCTTCGTCCATAATATCGGCAAAGAAGATATTTGGAGATTTCCCACCTAATTCTAATGTTGCTGGAATCAGGTTGCTAGCTGCTGCTGTGGCAATCGCACGACCAGTCGCGGTTGAGCCTGTAAAGCCAATTTTGCCAATACGTTTGCTGTTAGCTAATGGTGCGCCACATTCGCGACCATAACCATTCACAATGTTGACTGTGCCTGGTGGTAATAAATCACCAATGACTTCCATCATAATTAAAATAGAGATCGGCGTGAATTCCGCTGGTTTCATTACAATACAGTTGCCTGCAGCCAACGCTGGTGCTAGTTTCCAAGCAGCCATTAAAATTGGGAAGTTCCAAGGGATGATTTGACCTACAACACCCAACGGCTCATGAAAGTGATAAGCAACCGTATCATTGTCAATTTCACTAATGCCACCTTCTTGTGCACGAATTGCGCCAGCAAAATAGCGGAAGTGATCTACAGTGAGAGGAATATCTGCATTGATTGTTTCTCGAATTGGTTTGCCGTTATCAATCGTATCTGCAGTCGCGATTAATTCAAGATTAGCTTCAATACGGTCAGCAATTTTAAGTAGAATGTTTGAGCGTTCCGTTGTTGAGGTTTTTCCCCAAGCATCCGCCGCCTTGTGTGCAGCGTCTAATGCAAGCTCAATATCTTCTGCGGTAGAACGCGCTGCTTGTGTGTAATTTTTGCCAGTAATGGGAGAAACCACATCAAAATACTGACCTTTTACTGGTGCTACCCATTTGCCGCCGATGTAATTATCATACTTAGCTTTATAAGGGATTTTTACGCCCATGCCTTTTAGTATATCCAAACTCATGCTAACTCCTCTAGATTTTCAGGTGATTATGTAGTATTTCTATCTGCTAAACCGCATTGCATTGTTTTATTTTTTATTGTATTCAAAAGCCAGCTCAAATCTAACTCAAACCCTTATTAATAATAGGGTTTTCATCATAAGCCCGCTATAAACAATAAACCTTAGTGATTGGTAAATCAAGTGAAAATCGCTATTTTGTTGAATTTTTATTACTGGAATGTAGCGAACATTTGCCGCATGCGATATAGTTTGCGCAGTATTAAAAATAAACACTATTTTCACTAGGGAAAAAGATTGCAATTAACCAATACGCCTACCACTTTTGGGATTACCACAAGAGAGTTTTGGCATAGCCTTAGTCATCCAACTGATTTAACTCTAGGCAAAGCCATACTCACGATTTTGGTATTTGCTGAGAGTTTGGTGTGTATTTTTTGGATCTACACTCTATCTGGCTTAGGCGAAGGTTACGCCATGATGGCGGCCGTGCCTTATGCGTATATCATTATTTCATATGTTAGTTTGTTGATATTCTACCGCAGTAAAAAATTTGAATATTTAACGTTTACCCAATTAGTGATGTTATTGGTCATGCCTTTTTTTATGCAATGGGCGATTGGTGGTTACGAGGCCTCTAGCGGTATCGCGATATGGGCAATATTGTCACCCATAGGTGCGCTAATGATTTTGGGCACACGTCAATCCACACCATGGTTTATGTTGTTTACTTTACTGGCTGGGCTGTCGTGGAGACTTAACTATATGTTTGTTGGAAATTCTTTGCCGATTCCAGCACACATTAAAGATACATTCTTTTTGATGAACATCATGGGCGTTGCGTGTATTTTGTACGCGGTGATGCGCTACTTTCAAAGTCAAAAAGAGCGTACTTTGCATGAGTTAAGTTTAGAGCAAGCCAGGTCAGAGAAGCTGTTACTGAATATTCTGCCAAAATCGATTGCTGACAGGCTAAAAGATAACGACATGCGCATAGCGGATAGTCACGAAGAAGTGACTATTTTATTTGCGGATATTGTAGGTTTTACCAAAATGACAGCCGCTATGCCGCCTGCAGAGTTAGTGGATTTGTTAAGTCAGTTATTTTCTCGTTTCGATAGTTTGGCCGATCAGCATGGATTGGAAAAAATTAAAACCATAGGTGATGGCTATATGGTGGTGGGCGGCGCGCCTGTTGCCCGCGAAGATCATGCCACGGTAATTGCGCAATTAGCGCTAGAAATGCAGCATGAGTTGATTTCTTTTAACGTGCAAACAGGCAAAAATTTTCAAATACGCATTGGTATCAGCAGTGGCCCAGTGGTAGCGGGGGTGATAGGCACCAGTAAATTTGCCTATGATATATGGGGTGACCCTGTGAATATGGCAAGCCGCATGGAAAAAACTGGCTTACCTGGGTCAATTCAAGTGAGTGAATTTACTTATCAGTTATTAAAGGCTAACCACAAGTTAGAATCACGCGGCCCAATAGAAATAAAAGGCAAAGGCGAGGTAAATACTTATCTGCTTAAAAGTTAGACAGGTGTTGTCTAAATTTCGTCACTACTGTTCGCGATTGTTCGTGCTAGATATTGGTCATACCAGCCAAATCGACTATAATCCGCCACCTGCATGTGGAGAGATGTATGAGCGGTTTAAGTTACCACCCTGGAAAGGTGGCACAGGGGCAACCTTGTCGAGGGTTCGAATCCCTCTCTCTCCGCCACAGTACTAGTGCAGCAAATCAATAATATCTAAGTCTTCAGTAATGTCGTGGCGCTTAACACCAGTACCAGCGTTATTTTCAGCCTCATCATAGTCTTCAAATTCATCGCCTGCTAAGTCTTCTAGCATTTGATCCAACAATTTAATTTTATCTGGATTTGTTTTTGTTGTAGTAGACATATTAAACCTAACCTTTCAGTATCGCTAAACTAGCAACTCGCTAGTAATTAAGAATAAGCATTTTGCGTGCCAAACTTTTATGCCAACAATTGGCTTTGTCTATATAATTAAATAGTCTATTTATTAAGTGGTTTTATGAGTCAAATTTTAGAAGAAAAACCGATAGCACCTACACTTAAAGAAGCTTTTTGGTATTGGCTAAAGCTTGGCTTTATCAGCTTTGGCGGGCCTGCTGGGCAGATTGCGATTATGCACACCGATTTGGTGGAGAATAAACGCTGGATTTCTGAAAGGCGTTTTTTGCATGCGCTGAATTATTGTATGGTGTTACCTGGCCCAGAGGCACAGCAATTGGCGACCTACATCGGCTGGCTGATGCATAAAACCCGTGGGGGCTTGATTGCAGGCGGTTTGTTTGTGCTGCCATCATTACTTATTTTAATGGTGCTTAGTTACATTTATATGCGCTTTGGTAGTGTACCTGCTGTGGCAGGCGTGTTGTATGGTATTAAACCTGCCGTGGTGGCGATTGTGCTGTTTGCGGCGTATAGAATCGGCTCCAGAGCGCTTAAAAACAAAGCGCTCTGGGCGATTGCAGTAGCCTCATTTATAGCAATTACTGTGTTCAAACTTCCGTTTCCACTGATTGTATTAGCGGCTGCATTGATTGGTTATTTAGTGAACCGTTTTCAGCCTGCTTTATTTGCTGTAAGTGGTGGGCATGCAGCCAGCCAAAAAAACTATGGTAAAGCCGTCATCGATGATGATACGCCAACACCACCTCATGCAATATTTAATCTCAACACCTTTGTAAAGTTTATTGGCGTAGGCGTTGCTATTTGGCTAGTAGCTATGCTGCTGTTGGTGATGCGCTATGGCTGGGATGCTACATTTACACAAATGGCGTGGTTTTTTACTAAGGCTGCGCTGCTGACGTTTGGTGGCGCATATGCGGTATTGCCTTATGTGTACCAAGGTGCGGTAGTGCACTATAGTTGGCTTACGCCAGCACAGATGATGGATGGCCTGGCGCTTGGTGAAACGACACCAGGGCCACTGATTATGGTGGTGGCATTTGTGGGTTTTGTAGGCGGCTGGTCACATCCTGCTTTGGCAAGCCCGCTTCTGGCGGCTATTTTGGCCGCCTGTATAGTGACGTTTTTTACGTTTTTGCCGTCATTTATTTTTATATTGGTTGGTGCGCCATTTATCGAATCAACACAAAATAATTTAAAACTTACTGCGCCCTTAACTGCGATTACCGCGGCTGTAGTCGGTGTGATTGCGAGCTTGGCAGTATTTTTTGCACAACATGTTGTTTGGCCGCATGGCCTGCAAGCCAATATCGACGCGGTTTCTATGATAGCGATTTTTGTAGCTGGATTTGTGTTGTTTAAATTTAAACCGAATATCATGCAGCTCATTGCTACGTTTGCTACGCTAGGCTGGCTACATCAAATGTTGATTTAGTTTGGTTGTCTGTTTTGCGATAAGAATTTTGTGAAGAAGTAGGAGCAAGCTTACTTTCTTATTACGCGCTTAATATCACCTCTTTTCAACTTGCTTGAAGGATTTTTGTGTTCACCATATAAGCTAGCGTTAAGGTCAAATGGTATCCCTAGCGCAAGAGCACAGGCTTGATTACTTTCGTTATCTTTTCTTAAAAACTGATAACCAAAGTCTAAATATGCGCCAGATTGAAAGTTATAACTGATAAAAAACTGTGTTTCTTTGTCGTAGCTAGTCTCTTCTAAATCCAAGTTTTTGTTACGACGATATGATAGCGAAGCACCATAGAGCCATTGATCATTCTCGAAAGCAAGTCCCGCTAAACTCGAGTGCGCTTTTTGATTTCCGCCTTGTGCACCATCTTGATATAACAACTCTACATACGGCAACAAGGTAAGTTTACTTGGCAAGTCATGGTCTACATAAATTCCCGCAAAATAGCTTTGTTCGCTGTTTACGACACCTGACGTAGCTTGCAGCCTTGATGTACCAAATGAATATGACCAACCTTTGCCAACAACAGGCAACTCTCCATGCATGCTTAGCATCCAGTTATTTAACTTTCCTGTATAACCAACACCTGTAAAATCGTTCTTATCGTCAATAATTTTATTGATGAAGGGTTTTGCGAGTCTAGTATCATCAAAGTAAAAAAGGCTCATGTAAAGATAATGTTCTTTATCAATAAGCTTACCAAAATTAAGCCATCCTCTTACGCCTATTGCATTACTCAAGTCAAAGCTATCATTTGGTAAGCTGTTAAAAAAAGACTCTTCTCTTGACCAAATTGGGCTCACCATGTCTGCCTCATTCAGTAAGTCAAACTTACCTGCACCGAAACCAATCAAGTCGCCATGATAAGCAAGCGCTAAACTATCGATTTCTAAAAAAGGCTTTTTAAAAGCAAGATAATCACCGTCACCCTGCGTATTTAAGGTAAATTCCGTCTTAAAATCTAGGTTATCGGTAATCTGAAAACCTAATAAGTTAGAAAGTTTAAATTTAAGGGCGTTATTAGTGTTGCCCGCACCATCTTTCTGCCAATTATGTGAGAGTTCAGGGTTGATGAGCGCAAAGAAATCACCTGCATATGCAATCTCTTCTAAATTTTCTTCGCTAGGTTCGGCCTCTTGTTGTTGCGCTTCAAGGGGCTGTTTTTTTACCTCAATCTCAACCTCTTCCGATAATTGGTCGGTGGTTACGTTTTCGCCAGCGTAGACTGAATCTGCCAGGACTTCGGAAAATGCTATCAGTACGAATATTAAAATTGTCAGGCGAATATGCTAAACCCCTTTATGGTTTAAAATTCGACTACTCTAGCACTTTTATACTACTCCAACCCTTCGATAGGCGCGAGCAGGTCTTCCAGAAAAAACGCCGATAATGCTGCGCGCCCCGTCAATCCTGCTTTCGTGTAAATAAAGCGAGCCTGTTCGCGGATGGTGCGTTCACTAGTAGCGCGTACCGATGCGACTTCTTTGGTGCTAAGCCCTTTTAAAAGTAATAAAGCCACTTCACGCTCTGCTTCGGTCAAGTTCCAACGGGAGAATTGTTCGTTAATTGCCCTGCCAAGTCCATCTAGGTGAGAGCGAGCCTCAAAACGCCATCGCTGGCCTTGAACCCGGGCAATCTCGAGATCACGTATTATTTGCAGGTTTTCATCGTGCTGGCGACCCGTCACCTGCACAAGCAAAGCGACGCCTACGCTGGTTAGCACCACTGGTAGCGCCTTGAGGATCTCGAATAGAATTTCGAGTGCCGAGGCAGCCGGCTCTTCGACTAGTTCGAGACCAACTAAAAAACCGACACCGACCACAGTTGCCACCGAAGCCCAAATGCGGGTGCGCGTATCAATCCTGTCATTCATCTTTTGAATCTCCTAATGAAGCAAGACAGCTGGGATTCCACGATGCCTTGCCACGCGAAATTCCAGCCTAAGATATATTGCTAAATATTATATCTTCCCTAAGGTGATGGCAAGTTAGCACATTTCGAATCCATATTGCATTCTACTAGCTGCACCGTATTGCCAGTGCTAGGAACAACCTCTAAAAATACACCGATGCCTGGGGCATAATACTTACGCGCAAATCCATCTGGGGCTGGATTGATCGGAGTGAATTCGCCAGTGACTATACAGTCCTTGTTGGCGCACAGAGCATTTGCGAGGGCTGCTGGCACGAGCTGGTCGAGTTCACGGTTGCTGCCATAGCTATAGGTTGTAGATAGCACCTGTACCACATCCTCGGCATTCCCAACGGAGTATTCCTGACGATAGATCTCGCCCACGGTTGACTTACCTTTGAAGGAGATACCAGCCTTATCGCCATTGCGGCCTTGTTTGAAAGAGCCAGTGATTTCGATAAGCTCTGGTTCTCTTGGATTATCCCCATCAAAACTCTCGTAGTCTTTGACCTCCTCACCGCAGTAGTAAACATCGCCGTTTTTAGCTTGTGCAAACCAGTCGAGAGTGTCCTCGTGCACCTCGCCGTTTAATAACACGGTATCCCGCACCACCAGACAGGTCAGACCATCGATAAGTTTAGTCTTATTGAGTACGTCAATAAAAATGGTCTCACCACTGCCCTCGTACTTCCAATGGTTGCCGATTCCCAATGGACGAAAGAGATTTGGGTGCGTGAGGTGCGTGAAGTCTTGATCAAAGTTGGCTGGATCCAAATCTGGGTCGTAGCGCTCTTCACCGATCGCATTGCAGAGTTGTTTTCTGCCTTTGCGCTGTGCCTTACATAGCTTATTGCCCTCCTTGAACGCGGTTGAGGCCTCTACAAGGCATTGCTTGCGTTCCTGATTGTCTGAGATATTGACACAGATTGCTTCTGCCTTAAGCGCTTCGTCTTTTGTTTCGTAATTACATCCTGAAAACTGAAGTTCGGCCGTATTAGAACAATATCGGTTATCGTTTTTCGCTAAGGCTGATGTTGTCCATATCATTGAACATATCAATGCCGTACTTACTAGCATCCTGCTGAACCTGTACCCAGAAACCTCAATGGGCTCGCTTGCATTTTGTTTATTAATAGTAGTCATAAATATTCTCCTCTAATTTACGAGTTAGCATTGACCGAATTTGATCGTTGCTGGGAATATTAATAACTGGATAAGTTTTTCTGTCTATTGGCTAAATGACATAGGTGTTTGTGCATTTATTGCAATTTCAAAACCACCTTCGCTTCAACGTAAAAGAGAAGGTAACGCCTTTAACTATCTGTTTTTATTTAATTGATATGACTGGTATTTTAATCGCCTCCAAACTGGAAACCTACCCACGCCTTTTCAATGGCCGCTGTGGGTAGAAAGTGTCGGTTGCTAAATTTCTGCTAACGTGTAGTCTAGATATCAGTGTTAATTTTCTAAATCAACAATCAATCATAGTAGGATTTTTTTACTTCGCGGGTTGGCGGATTTTCTGCAGAATGATGGCGGAAAGTTCTTCAATGGAGCGTGTGGAAGAATCGGTCCAAGTGATGCCCGCATTTTTCATCATGCGCTCTGCGGTGGCAATTTCTTTACGGCAGTTTTCAATCGAGGCATAGAGGCTGTCTGGGCGGCGTTCAGTGCGTACCGAGTGTAGGCGTTCTGGTTGAATAGATAATCCAAAGATTTTGTGCCGATGTGGTATTAAGGCAGCAGGCAAGGTGCCACGCTCAAAGTCTTCGGGTATTAGCGGGTAATTAGCAGCTTTAATAGAATACTGCATAGCCAAATATAGGCTGGTGGGTGTTTTACCACAACGAGATACACCGATTAGAATGACTTGGGCTTCGTCTAAACCATTGTTGGTGATGCCGTCATCATGATTCAGGCTAAAATTAATGGCATCAATACGCGCATGATAGCTTTCGCCTGTGTTGCCGTGCGCAATACTAGCGCCTGTAAGCGGTTTTTCGTCAAATTCTTTGCCTAGTGGGTCAATAAACGAATCAAATAAATCGATGTAGAAAGCATCTACTTCTTTTAGTTGGTTGCGAAGCATTACGTCGCCGATAGACATTACGACTATTGGACGAACATTGTCTTTCACCTTGGTTTCCGCAATGCGTTTTTGCGCGTCTTCCACTTTTTCGATGGTATCGGTGAATGGCAGGCGCACATACTCAAACTGTGTGTTGGGAAAGTGCGCCAGCAAGCCACCTAGCGAGCTTGCCGTGGTACCCGTACCATCGGAAATAAAAAACGCGGTACGCTTCACTATTTAGTTAAGCGTTGCCAAGTGGCAATTACAGTATCAGGGTTGAGTGAGACCGATTGTATGCCTTCGGCAACCAACCATTCAGCAAAATCGGGGTGATCGGAAGGTCCTTGGCCGCAAATACCGACATACTTGCCTAAGCGGTTACAAGTGCTGATTGCCATTCTGAGCAATACTTTAACAGCATCATTTCGTTCATCGAATCCATCTGACAAGATGCCAGAATCCCTATCCATGCCTAATGTGAGCTGGGTAAGATCGTTTGAGCCAATTGAGAATCCATCGAAATATTCCAAAAACTGTTCTGCCAATAGCGCGTTGGAAGGGATTTCGCACATCATGATTAAACGCAGACCGTTTTCGCCGCGTTTAAGCCCGTTGGCTGCCATGATTTCAGTGACAGCTTTTGCTTCGTCTAGCGTGCGCACAAATGGGAGCATGAGCTCTACATTGGTCAAACCCATTTCATCGCGTACTTTTTTCATGGCCATACATTCCATGGCAAAGCATTCCTTAAAGTCTTCGGCCATATAACGAGCTGCGCCACGGAAGCCAATCATTGGGTTTTCTTCATCTGGCTCGTATATCTCACCGCCAACCAGCTTTTTGTACTCGTTGGATTTAAAATCAGAAGTTCGAACAATCACTGGTTTTGGGTAAAACGCTGCGGCAATGGTTGCAACGCCTTCTGCCACTTTATCAATGTAAAATTGTTTAGGGCTAGCATAACCACGTGCACGGTTTTGAATGACCGTTTTAACTGCAGCCGGCATGGCCTCTGCATTTAAAATGGCTTTAGGGTGGATGCCTACCATGTTATTGATGACGAATTCTAAACGCGCTAAACCAACACCATCGTTAGGTGTTTTTGCAAAACCAAATGCCATGTCAGGGTTGCCTACGTTCATCATGATTTTGCATGGGGCAGGGGGCAGGGCTGATTGTGCTTGAGTATCTACGCTATATTCAATCGCACCATGATAGACAAAACCTGATTCACCTTCCGCACATGAAACGGTGACAATTTCACCTTCGCGTAGTACGTCTGTAGCATTGACTGCACCAACAATCGCTGGGATGCCAAGTTCACGTGCAATAATCGCGGCGTGGCAGGTACGGCCGCCACGATTGGTCACCAAAGCACTAGCGCGCTTCATGACAGGCTCCCAGTTAGGATCAGTCATGTCAGCCACCAATACATCACCTGGTTGCACTAAGTGCATTTCTGCCGGGTCTAGCACAATACGTACTGGGCCAACGCCTACCTTTTGTGTCACCGCGCGACCGATTACCAATGGTTTTTCGCTATGTTTGTTTAATTTAAAAGTTTCTGTGACGTTATTTAAAGACTCTTGTGATTTAACAGTCTCTGGCCGTGCTTGCAAAATGTATAGTTTGTTATCAACACCGTTTTTGCCCCATTCAATATCCATTGGGCAGCCATAATGCGCTTCAATCGTCATGGCATAGCGCGCCAACTCTAAAACGTCTGCATCACACAGTGAGTAGCGATCGCTATCAGTATTATCTACATCAATGGTATGCGTACTTTTACCAGCACGTGTGGCATCACTAAACACCATTTTGATGAGCTTGGAGCCCATGGTGCGGCGCACAATAGACGGTTTTCCAAGCGCTAAGGTGGGTTTGTGTACATAGAATTCATCAGGGTTTACCGCACCTTGCACCACGGTTTCGCCTAAACCATAAGATGATGTGATAAAGACAACATCTTTAAAGCCAGATTCAGTATCAATGGTGAACATTACACCAGCACAGCCAATGTCGCTCCGTACCATTTGCTGTATACCAGCAGAAAGTGCTACATCAGCATGCACAAAGCCTTTGTGGACACGGTATGAAATAGCGCGGTCATTGTATAGAGAAGCAAACACTTCCTGAATAGCGTGCTTGATATTATCTAAACCTTGGATGTTTAGGAAGGATTCTTGTTGGCCAGCAAATGAAGCGTCAGGCAAGTCTTCTGCAGTGGCCGATGAGCGCACCGCAAAGGTCGCACCAGCACCTGATTTGGCTGTCAGCGTGGCGTAGTTGTCAGCAATGGCTTTGTCTAACGCGGCAGGGAAAGGTGCAGCCATAATCCATTCGCGAATTTGTGTGCCACAGATTGCAAGCGCTTGTGTGTCGTCCGCATTGAGCTTATCAAGCAAATCATTAATTTTTTTGTCCAATCCATTTTGTGCCAAAAATTCACGATAGGCATGCGCGGTGGTTGCAAAGCCCGTAGGCACGCGCACTCCTTTGGCAGATAATTGTGAAATCATTTCACCTAGTGATGCATTTTTACCGCCAACTGTGCCCACATCGGTATTGCGAAGTTGTTCAAATGGAATTGCGTGCGCTGACATTTTCTTCCCTTAACATTGAAATGTATTATTGATGCCGTAACGATTAATATTACTAGCTTATTTAAAGTGTAATTGTGCCTAATTTGCAGCCTGATGTCACGTAAGAAGCATGGCTTATTTAGTTTATTAAATGATATAGCGCAATGTTTAAGCTAAAATTAACGGTAATTATGAATAATCAATTAAACACCCAGTCAGCAACTTCTAAAGTGTCGATTACTGCGTCTGCCCGTTTGCATATGGGTTTTTTTGATTTGCACGGTGGGCTGGGCCGAAAGTTTGGCAGCATAGGTTTAAGTTTGGCTTCGCCAAATATTGAATTGACTGCAGCGCCTCATGGGGAAATTTTAGTGACATCAGAAGTAAATGTGCCACCGAATATCATTGAACGAGCATCTGCAATTACTCAGCAGTTTATGGAGAAGGTGAATATTCATGGCGGCTTGCGTTTAAATATACAGCAACATATTTCTGAACATATAGGCTTGGGATCGGGTACGCAATTGGCCTTGGCAATAGGCACTGCAATTAGTCAATTGTATAACTTGGGTTTGAATACTACACAAATTTCTGCTCTCACTAGCCGTGGCGGACGCTCTGGAATTGGCATTGCAGCTTTTGATTACGGGGGGTTGTTAATCGACGGTGGACGTGCTTTTGATGCTCCTGATACAAGTGTGCCACCACTATTGGCGCGCTATGATTTTCCGGAGGATTGGCGCATTTTGTTAATTTTTGATTCGGGCCATCCTGGTGTGCATGGCAAAGAGGAAGTGGAGGCTTTTAAAGCGCTACCTATTTTCCCAGAAGATCTAGCAGCACATTTGTGTCGGCATGTGTTGATGCAAGCCATGCCAGCGTTGATGGAGCGCGATTTAAACGCTTTTGGCAAAAGCATACAAGAGTTGCAGTCGCATGTAGGAGATTACTTTGCGCCCGCACAGGGCGGAAGGTACGCCAGCCAGCGGGTAGCAGCCGTGTTGCAAAATATTAAGCAAGCTGGAGTAGCATGCTTTGGACAAAGCTCATGGGGGCCGACTGGTTTTGCAGTATTTGAAAGTTTAGAAAAGGCGGAAAGTTGCTTGAAACAGTTGAAGTTAACATTTACTGACATAAAGCTAAATTGGCAAATTTGTAGTGCCCAAAATCAAGGCGCAAGTATTAAGTAGCCTAAGTTTGACATAGAGCAAGAATAGTAGTGTTTATCGGGATTAAAGTAATTAGGCTAATGTGCGTAAATAATAGAACTACTTGAGAAAGCAATATGAAAAAGATCACTATATTACATTTAATTACCCCAGCTAAAAACGCAAGTCCGTTTGATGCCAACATGGCGTTTGACGCGGGTTTTGAGAATATCATGCCTTACACCAATGTGGTTTTGAGTGAGGTTAAAGGATTGGTGCAGGATGCGATGTTTTCGCGTAGTTCTTCTGGGGTTAAATCTGAGGCTATATTTATTGGCGGCCGTGATATTGATTTGGCGATGGATATGCTGGAAGCCGCGAAAAAAGCTAATTTCTGGCCATTTGAAATTTCCATGTTTGCGGATCCTTCTGGGGCTTTTACGACAGCTGCAGCGATGGTAGCTAAAGTAGAATTTCATCTTAAACAGCATTTTAAAACCGATTTAAAAGGTAAAAAAGTCGCTGTATTTGGCGCAACAGGCCCAGTTGGGGGTTGTGTTGCGGTCATGGCGGCCAAGCAAGGTGCGCACGTGGAACTGATAGCGCATAGCAATATCTATGAAGCACGTCAAAAAGCTGAAAGTTACAACCAGCGCTATGGTACAAGCATTGGTAGTGCGGATGGCAGAACAGACGCCCCAAAGCAAAAAGTGCTTGATCGAGCCGACGTTGCCTTGTGCTGCGCTGCAGCGGGCATACGTGTGCTGACTTCTAAGCAGATTTCGCATTCTAAAACCTTAATGGTGATTGCTGATGTGAATGCAGTTGAGCCTACTGGTGTAGAAGGCGTGGATATTCATGCTGATGGAGCAGTGATAGAAAATACCAGTATGCTAGGTATTGGTGCGCTAGCGATTGGCGATTTGAAATATAAAACACAGCATAAAATGCTAAAACAAATGCTGAATACAGATAAGCCGCAATATTTGGAATTTATGGCTGCGTTTGAAATGGCGCGTAGTTTGACTTAAAGCCATCTGTGCCGAAGAAATTAATCATAGCGGCAACTACCGCACGCGGATATGCAGAAGCGGCGGTAGATTGTGGATATGAAGTTATTACGCTAGATGCCTTTGCTGATGCTGATTTGAAGCGTGTTGCAAGTCAGGCATATAAAGTAAAAATGCTAGATTGGCACTTAGATGTAGAAGATTTTAAACTTCAGTTTGCAAAAATAAATTTAAGTAAAGTTGATGGTTTTTGTTACGGCAGTTTATTTGATGCTACGCCAGAATTGTTGAATTGGGTTGCGGCGCGTGTACCACTGATTGGCAATGCGCCTGAAGTACTTAAAAATGCCAAAGCATTGAGTTTTTTTGGATTACTGGATGATTTGCACATTCAGCACCCCGACGTCCGTAAAGACTTTCCCGCAACTCCTTTGCATTGGCTTGCTAAGCAAATAGGCGGCTCTGGGGGCATGCATATCCAGCCCGCGTCACACAGTATTGCTGCTGATTATTATCAACAAGAAGTGATAGGCGATTCACTTTCGATGCTGTTTGTTGCAAATGGCGAAGTGATGTGGCCAATTGGGTTTAATCGGCAAATCGCTGCGCCAACATCTGAATTACCATATCGCTTTGCTGGTGCTGTGAACGGCATGCGGTTGCCAGAATCAGTTGAGCATCAATTTAGTAAAGCTGCGCAACAACTTACAAGAGCAATGGGCTTGCGAGGCATTAATAGCTTAGATGCAGTATTGGTTGGCGAAATGCTTTGGATACTAGAGCTTAACCCTAGGTTGAGTGCGAGTTTTGAGTTGTATCCGAATTTGATGTCGGCGCATTTGCAAGGTTGCAAAGGGAAATTGCCAAAATTGCCGCGATTTAAGTCCGCATGCGCGCAGTTGATTTTGTATGCGGATGACGCGCTAGTGTTGCCTTTGGATTTTGCTTGGCCTGCGTGGGTGATCGATATTCCGCCTGCTGACCAAGCTAGCAACAATATAGTGATTGAAAAAAATGTGCCAATTTGTAGCGTGCGGACTGAGGCGGCAACAGCTGAATTAGCATTTGCGCAAGTAATACAAAGAGCAAAAATATTAAAGGAAATGATGCGATGAGCAAACGATTAGAGGACCAGCTATTGGATACCAAGCTATGGCCCAGCATTAATGCGCTTACAAACCCTTTGGTGCAACAATTAATCAGTAACGCAAACACTTTGCAATTGGGCGTTTCCACACACGAGGCAGGTTGCGTGATTGTCGATGCAGGTATTCAACATGCAGGCTGTGCAGAAGCGGGGCGTTTAATCGCAGAAATTTGCATGGGTAGCTTAGGCGTGGCGCGTTTGGTAGACAGCCTCAATATAAATGGCTGGTCTGCAAGCATTCATGTGCAGTCTGACAGCCCAGTATTGGCGTGCCTTGGCAGCCAATATGCAGGATGGAGTTTGCAGCACGAAAAGTTCTTTTCACTGGGTTCTGGCCCAGCCAGAAGTATCGCTCAGCGTGAGGAATTGTTTAAAGAACTTGACTACAAAGATATCGCAGAAAAAACTGTTTTAGTGTTAGAAACAGACAAAATTCCGCCAGCCGCGATAGTTGAAAAAGTTTGCAAAGATACCAATATTAAGCCAGAAAACTTAACCTTAATATTAACGCCTACCAGCAGCATTGCGGGGGTGGTGCAAATTGTCGGGCGTGTGCTAGAAGTGGCGGTGCATAAAGCGCATGCGATACATTTTCCGCTAGAAAAAATTGTGAGCGGCAATGGTGTTGCCGTATTATGTCCAACTTCTAAAGATTTTATGACGGCCATGGGGCGCACCAATGATGCGATTTTATTTGGTGGCTATGTCACCCTAAATGTTAAATGCAATGACGCAGAAGCAGAGAAATTGGCACTTGAGTTACCAAGTAACTCTTCAAAAGATTATGGTAAAACGTTTGCCGAAGTGTTCATATCTTATAATATGGATTTTTATCAAATTGATCCCTTGTTATTTTCGCCTGCAAAAGTGTTAGTGCACAACCTAGAAACTGGCAATAATTTTGAAGGTGGGGAATTTAATCAAGCTTTAATAGATAAATCTTTTAATAATTGAATCAATAATATATAAACTTTACTTGAAGTAAATTATCAATGCGCATCCCAATTTTTACCGATGATGCTGGGTGGCATGGTGCGCAGCTGAAACAAGCGTTTGCTGTGCACGGGGTAGAGGCGATTTTTGTATCGCTGCAAGATTGTATAATCGACTTATCTCAACAACAACCGCATATTCAAATTCCGCACTTTGATGTTTTACCTAAAGCTGCGTTCGTGCGTGGCGTTACAGGTGGCACATTACCGCAAGTGATTACACGCTTGAATATATTACACATGCTAAAAGTGCTGGGCGTCACAATTTATAACGATGGTAGAGCGATTGAGCGCACGGTAGATAAAGCCATGACCAGCTTTTTGTTGCAACAAGACGGCGTTGCAACGCCAAAAACTTGGGTGTGCGAATCGCGACGTATCGCTCATGAAATAATACTTAGTCATGAGAAATTGGTGATTAAACCGCTATTCGGCTCGCAAGGCGAGGGCGTGCGCTTGGCGGACAAGACTGTGTTGCCGTTGCCAATGGACGAATTTGTGAATGGAGCATTTTATCTGCAGGAGTTTATAGAAGCGCCACATGACTACCGTGTTTTTATTGTTAACAATCAATTAGTTGCCGCGATGAAAAGATCTGGAGAAAGTTGGTTGCATAATGTAGCGCAAGGTGGACAATGTACAAAAACAGACGAAGCAGATGTG
>JANNFN010000054.1:0-15116 GCA_031379885.1 Methylotenera sp. | reverse complement strand
TTCACGCTTTTACTTCGTTTATTATTTTTTTGTAGGCGCGTTCGTGCCTTATTGGGGCTTGTATCTGCAATCTGAGCAGTTTTCGGCGGCAGATATCGGCATCCTCATGTCCTTATTTCAAATTAGCCGCATTTTTGCGCCCAACCTTTGGGGCTGGCTGGCAGACCACACCAAGCAACGCGTAAAGTGGATAAAACTGACTGCATTTTTAGGTTTGCTTGGATTCGTAGCAGTTTTTTGGGCGCATGGATTTTTTTGGTTGTTTTTTGTGATGGCTGCGTTAAGTCTTTTTACCAGTTCTACATTGCCGCTTTCCGAATCGCTAACTTTGGCGCACCTCGCGACAACTAACGGGCACTATAGTCGCATCCGCATGTGGGGCTCGCTTGGCTTTATTTTTGCGGCTGTTATTTTGGGCTTTTTAATTGACGCTTACGGCATTAAAAGTTTGTTGTGGTTTCTGCTCGTGGTGCAAATCATTTTATTCACGCTTACTTTTAAACTGCCCGAGGCCACCGTTGCACCGCATGCGCATGACCATTTCTCTATTTGGCAAATCATCAAGCAACCTGCTGTGATTGCTTTGCTGGTGGGCTGTTCGCTGATGGTGACGGCACATGGCGTTCTTTATAATTTCTACTCGATTTACCTTTCCGAGCATGGTTACAGCAAAGGAATGATTGGATTGTTGTGGTCAGTCGGTGTTATCTGCGAAATCGCTATTTTTATGCTGATGCCAAAAATCATGGCGAGGTTTAGCCTCAAAGTTATTCTTTTGACGAGTTTGGCGCTGGCTGTCCTCCGATTTGGCATGATAGGCGTTGCAGTAGATAATATTGTGCTGTTACTCATCGCGCAAAGTTTGCATGCAGCAACGTTTGGTAGCTTTCACGCGGCTTCGGTAGAGGTAATTACGCAGTTTTTTAATGGGCGACATCAAGCTAAAGGCCAAGCAATTTATAACAGCGTAGCCTATGGCGTGGGTGGCAGTATTGGTGGGCTTGCTGGCGGCTATGCTTTACAGTTTTTAGGCGGGCAAACGACATTTTTATTAGCGGCAACATTTCCGTTGATTGGCTTTATCGTGATAGCATTAGGGTTAAAATTAAGTCAAACACATGGCCGTGCTGGCATGTTTAGCTGAGGTAAAAGTAGGATTTTATGTTAAATATTAAGATATTAGTAGCTTTTATTTTAAGCGCTTTGGCGCTACAAGTGTTGGCGGATACACGCGTAAACGTGGTGGGTTTATTTAGCGATAAGGCGCTGGTGACCATTAATGGCGGTGCGCCACAAAGCCTTGCTGCAGGCCAAACTAAGAATGGTGTCAAATTAATTTCAGCCAATAGCGAAGCGGCGACTTTTATAGTGGAAGGTAAACGTCAAACGCTGAAAATGGGGCAAGCGGCTTCAGTTGCCACAAGCGCTGGCCCAGCAAATAACGACCCTGTAAGTTTATATGCAGATAAAGCAGGGCATTTTTTTGGAAACCTTTCTGTAAATGGCGCTTCGCTCAAATATGTGGTGGATACTGGCGCTACGACAGTGGCTTTTAATAGCGGTGATGCAAAATATGCCAAAATTGATTATGAAAAAGGAGAGCGAATAGCAATGTCAACCGCCAATGGCATGGTGAACGCTTATTTGGTAAAACTGAACACTTTAAAAATTGGCACCATCATACTTAATAATGTGGAGGCCACGGTGAATGAAGGTGGCTCGCCTACCGTTGTCTTGTTGGGTATGTCAGCGTTAAATCGATTGGATATGAGACGTGATAATTCGATTATGACGCTTACTAAAAAGTATTAGTTATTAGCACTAAAGATAATGCCCTGCAAGCCAATATTAATGCGGCTTGCAGGGCATCAAATTTTAATTAAACAAGACTATTTCTTTTTGGTTTTTGTTGCTTTTACCGCATCTTTTAACACGAAGGTGACTTTTAAATTCACACGGAATTCAGTCACTTTGCCGTTTACAACTTTCGCGCTTTGCTCTTTCACCCATGCGCCGGTAATGTCATGTAGCGAATCAGCAGCTTTAGCTACACCTTGTGCAACCGCATCTTCAAAACTTTTTTTGCTTGAGGAAATAATTTCAATTACTTTTGCGACAGACATGTTATACCCACTTTCTTTAAAAATAGTTAAATATTAAAAGATGTTAGCCCATGGTTTTTGCGGCAAAGATGGACAACATGGCAATAATGATAGTAAATCCAATTAATGCTAGAAGGCAAGCCACACCTACCTGAACGCCCGTTAATCGCTCAAAATCTTTCTCGTTAACTTGTTTTTTGCGATAGCCCAAAATTCTTAGGGTAACGATACCCATGAGCTTTAAGGTAGATGCAGGTTTTTGAACAGGCTTTTTTATAATGGTTTTAAGCAAAGGGCTAGATTCAGATTGGTTCATGTCGTTCCTTAACTCATTGTTTTATATAATTTATTAATGGCCTACTTACTCATCTGACCGATAATAAAATGCACAAATGTGATCATAGAAACCACAAATATAAAGCCACCAATCAAACCCGCAATCACTGCTTGCTTAAGCGTGATTTTGGCGGTGTCGTCCTCATAGCCTTTTTGTTGGCGCACGCCTAGCATGCTCCACATTACGGCTTTCATGACTTGAAAAAACGAAGCTTTGGCTTTTGGTGTTTCTGATGTTAACTCTGTTTGACTCATGAAATTATCCCCAGTTTATTTTTTACGTTTATCGTTTTCAATCAGTGCATAGGCAGAATGGTTGTGAATACTTTCAAAATTCTCGCTTTCTACAATATAAGCATCGATGCGTTTTTCTGCGTTAAGTTGTGTTGCTACGTCGCGCACCATGTCTTCGACAAATTTTGGGTTGTCGTAAGCACGTTCAGTTACAAACTTTTCATCGGGACGTTTTAACAAGCCGTACAACTCACATGACGCTTGTTTTTCAACCAAGGCGATAATATCTTCAATCCAAATAAAATCGTTGATTAATGCAGTCACTGTAACGTGGCTACGTTGATTGTGCGCGCCATAATCAGAGATTTTTTTGCTGCAAGGGCATAGGCTAGTGACAGGCACTAGCACTTTTACCGTGATGCTAAATTCACCATTTTTAATTTCGCCAATAAAAGTCACGTCGTAATCTAACAAGCTTTTGACACCAGAAACGGGCGCAGATTTATTGACGAAATAGGGGAAGCGCATTTCTACATAGCCAGAGTCTGCCTCAAGGCGCAACACCATTTGGCGCAGAATAGTTTCAAATGAATCAATTGAAATTGCGTGTTCGTTCATGTTGAGAATTTCAACAAAACGCGACATGTGCGTGCCTTTAAAGTTATGTGGCAGATGCACATACATATCAAATATTGCCACAGTGCTTTGTTCGCCACCTGTTTTATCTTTTACAACTACAGGGTGGCGGATCGACTTAATGCCCACTTTGTTGATATCTAAATGACGCACATCGGGCATGCTTTGCGTGTCTTCAATCGGGCTTTTTGCGTGATCTGGCAAGATGGGTTGATTCATGTACGTTCCTATTCAAGCTGCATGTATTAACTGTTTAAAGATAAAGTTTACGCTTTTAGAAACGGCTGTAAACAAAATTAACATAAATTTATGTAAGTAATGTGGCGATAAAAATCGCTAAATCAAGGTGGCAAAAATTAAAATTGCTTAAAAACTTAAAGCATATTTATTTTTTGTTTAATCGAAGCAACAATACCCAATGCATCTAGACCACATTCTGCCAACATGGTTTCATGTACGCCATGCTCAATAAAAGTGTCCGGCAAGCCCAGGCACAGCGTTGGTGTGGATAAATTGAATGTTTGCATGGCCTCTAACACTGCTGCGCCTGCGCCACCCATCAGTGCATTTTCTTCTACCGTCACAATTAAATCGTGAGTGCTGGCAAGTTTTTGAATTAAATTAATATCAAGCGGCTTTATAAAGCGCATATTTGCCACGCTAGCATCAAGCACTGATGCGGCTTCCAGGGCAGGCGTTAACATGCTACCAAATGCTAAAATCGCAACTTTTTTAATATTTTTTTCGGTTTTTCCCTTTTTAGCCGTTGCGTTGCGCACGATTTCACCTTTGCCAATCGGCAAAGTTTTAAGTGTTGTGTCCATTGTGGCGCCAATGCCAGAGCCACGTGGATAGCGCACCGCAGCCACACCCTTATATTGATAGCCAGTAGTAAGCATTCTGCGACATTCGTTTTCGTCGCTTGGCGCCATAATGATGATATTAGGAATGCAACGTAAATAACTCAAATCGAAGCTACCCGCGTGTGTGGGGCCATCCGCACCCACCAAGCCTGCACGGTCGATGGCAAATAATACATCTAAATCTTGCAATGCAATGTCGTGGATGAGCTGATCATAAGCACGCTGTAGAAACGTGCTATATATGGCAACAACCGGTTTGAGTCCATCGCAGGCCATACCTGCGGCAAACGTCAGCGCGTGCTGTTCAGCAATACCTACATCAAAATAACGCTGAGGGTATTTTTCTGCAAAAGCGTTGAGCCCAGAGCCGTCGCACATGGCCGGCGTGATGGCAACAAGCTTGTTATCGCTATCTGCCATATCCAGCAACCATTCGCCAAACACTTGCGTGTATGTTTTGGCGGTCGTGGTTACGTGCGAGATACCATTGCTAGGGTCGAATTTGCTTACGCCATGATATTTGTTTGGGTCATCTTCGGCGGGCTCAAAACCTTTGCCTTTTTGCGTCACAATATGCAAAAATTGCATGCCTTTGAGTTCGCGGATGTTGCCTAAAGTGTCGACCAACGTGTTGATATCATGGCCATCTATCGGGCCTATATAGTTAAAGCCAAATTCTTCAAACAGCGTTCCGCCTGGTGACACCATGCCTTTGGCGTGTTCCTCGGCTCGTTTGGCGAACTCTTTAACGGGCGGAACCATTTCAAGCACTTTTTTACCGCTGCGGCGTACCTTGTCGTAAAAACGACCAGAAAGTAATCTAGCAAGATAATTATTCAACGCACCGACATTATTAGAAATACTCATGTCATTGTCGTTTAAAATTACTAACAGGTTCGCTTCCATATTACCTGCATTATTAAGCGCTTCAAATGCCATGCCAGCCGTCATGGCACCATCACCTATAACAGCTACACAATGGCGCTCTGAACCTGCCTGTTTGGCTGCAATCGCCATGCCTAAGGCTGCGGAGATAGAAGTGCTGGAATGGCCAGTGCCGAACGTGTCGTATGCGCTTTCACCACGACGCGGAAAACCCGCAATACCGGTGGGTTTACGTAAATTTTTCATGGCTCCGCGTCGGCCAGTAAGAATTTTATGTGGGTAAGTTTGGTGTCCAACATCCCATACCAGCCTGTCGTCGGGTGTGTTAAACACGTAATGTAAGGCAATAGTCAGTTCGACCACACCAAGATTGGAGGCAAGATGCCCACCTGTTTTAGAAACACTTTCAACTAAAAAAGTACGCAACTCACCTGCTAACGTCACAAGTTCATCACGATTAAGTTTACGCAAATCTACAGGCGAATTTATTGAATCTAACAGTGACAATATGCGAGACGCCACCTAAAAACTGCGTTGCGTAATAAAGTTAGCCAGATGTCGCAATAAGTCTGCCTCGCGGCCATAAAACGATAATGCAGCCATGGCATTGGCATGTAGCTCGCTTGCCAGCTGTTTGGCGGCGGATAAACCTAAAATGGTGACATAGGTAGACTTGTTATTCAGCTTGTCTTTGCCTGCGGTTTTGCCTAAAATTTCCGTATCGGCTTCACAATCTAAAATATCGTCCACCACTTGAAATGCCAAGCCAATGGCCTTGGCAAAGTGATCAACCGCTTTTATTTTTTCTTCATCAGGCGTATCGGCACTATATGCGCCTAATAAGGCTGCAGCGCGAATCAGCGCGCCAGTTTTTTGAATGTGCATGTGCTCTAATTCCGCACGCGTCAACGGAATGCCGATGCTTTCAATATCAATGGCTTGGCCACCCGCCATGCCGCGCGAGCCGCTGGCAAGCGCTAAAATATGCAACATTTGCAGTTTTTGTGTGGCGTTTTTAAGTAATTTATCCTGTGAAATCAACTGAAACGCTAAGCTTTGCAGTGCATCACCCACCAATAAAGCCAAAGCGTCACCATATTGTTTGTGCGTTGTTGGTTTGCCGCGGCGCAAATCATCGTCATCCATACATGGTAAATCGTCATGCACTAATGAGAAGGCGTGAATAATTTCTACCGCGGCGGCGGGGATATCAATTTTGTCGAGTTTAGCACCGCAAAATTCACCCGCAGCATAAGCCAGAAGAGCGCGTACGCGTTTTCCACCGCCAAGCGTAGAGTAACGCATAGCCTCATGCAAACGCATCGGGGAAACGCTTGCAGGTGGCATGTGTGCTTCAAGCACGTTTTCCATTCGCGCTTGCATATCAATAGCCCAAGCATTAAAGTCAGCTGTTTGCTCGTTGATAGATGCAGTCATTGGTTTATTCATGGGACTTATTCATCTTTTGGGCTAAATACGCTTAGATTGTTGGTTTCGGTCAAAATACGCACCTGTTGTTCAGCGTCGGCTAAAGATCTTTGACAAACTTGCAGTAATTCAGCACCGCGTTTATAGGCGTTAATCGATTGTTCAAGCGGCAGTTTGTCCGATTCCATTTGGCTCACAAGCGTTTCCAGCTCTGCTATAGCGCTTTCAAAACTGGGCTGCGACGCGGTGTTTTTGTTTGGCATATTTTCAACTTTAAGCGGCACTTAATGGTTTAACGTAATTTTAACAAAACTTATGATTGTTGAGTGCTTTAATCTTTTAAAACCTGTAATAAAAATGTGCGAATATCCTCAATTTCTTGTTGGTTTACCGAATGCGCCATTGGATATTCATGCCAATGAATGGTGTAATGCTGCGCCTGCAGTACTTCAAAAGACACACGACAAGTGCTTAAACTAATCACATTATCAAAGGTGCCATGCACCATAAAAATGGGAATATGCTGATTTGCTTTAGATTTCTCTTTTTCTAAATTTGCTTTTAAAGGCAAATAAGTTGATAGCGCCAGAACGCCCGCTAATGCTTGTTTGTGGCGCAGTGCTGTTTGCAAGGCGATGGCGCCGCCCTGTGAGAAACCCGCTAGCATAATACGGTTCTCTGGAATGCCACGCGCCACTTCCTTACCAATCAGCGATTCAATATAGGCTTGTGATTCTTGGATGCCTTTTTCATCTTGTGGTGCATCTGGCGTAAAGCCAAATACATCATACCAAGCCCGCATTTCGTAGCCATTATTGGCTGTGACTTTTTTATAAGCGGCATGCGGCAAGATAAAGCGAACGTTGGGTAAATCGAGCATTTTTACCACAGGCACGAAATCGTTACCGTCCGCGCCCAGCCCATGCAGCCAAATTATGCTGGCGGTTGGTGTGGTGCTCATGCTTATTTCTATGGGGATATCGTACATAAGATAGTTTTGAATTTAGTCTATTTTGAGTTGAGTTAAAGCGCTTGTCTAATCATATAACAAAACGCGCTATTCATTGTGTAGATTATGCGCTATGCTAATGTTTAAAATTGTTAAAAACAACATTAAAATCAATTAATTAAAGTAATTTTTTTATATTTCAATGCGTCTAATCTCACATATCAAACAACACGGCATCAGTTTTTCGCTAAGCCTTGCGGTGATAGCGCTGATGTTGTTGCATACAATCAACGTAGTGCCATTAGGGTTTTTGCATAAATTAGAAAATTATACTTATGACATACGCTTGAATCTGCTGATGCCTCGCACTGTTGATAGCCGAATTGTGATTGTTGATATTGATGAGAAAAGTCTGATAGAGCAAGGTCGTTGGCCGTGGGGGCGCGATAAAATGGCGAGACTGGTGAATCAGTTATTTGAGACCTATGAAGTCAACACGCTTGGTTTTGACGTGGTATTTGCTGAAAAAGATGAAAGTTCAGGCCTTAAAAATCTAGAATGGATGCAGCAGCGATATTTAAAGGACGACACTGGTTTTGCTGATGCGCTTAAAATAGTTAAGCCCCAGCTGGATTACGATCAGATTTTTGCCAATAGTTTAAAAAACCGCAGGGTAGTGTTGGGTTACTATTTTCAAATCAATGGTGATACTAATCATGTCGGCCAATTGCCAGCTGAAATTTTCTCTGCAGATAGCTTCGATAATCAAGCTAGCGCCTTTACTGAAGCCACTGGCTATGGTGCTAATTTGGCTGTTTTGCAGAATAATGCGCTCGCTGCTGGGCATTTCAACCCTGAACCTGATGCCGATGGCATTACCCGAAAAATCTCTGTACTGATTAAATATGGAAATCATTATTATGATTCTTTAGCGCTTGCCGTTGCGCGAGCCTATTTGCAAAGCCCAGTGATGGAAGCCAAATTTGCAACCGTGGGCGCAGATGAGAATTACTCTGGATTAGAGGCATTTCAAATAGGTGATAAGCATATTCCTGTCGATGACGAAGTCGCAACGCTGATTCCCTATCGCGGCGTGCAAGGTAGTTTTAAATACGTTTCTGCTAGTGATGTGCTCAATAATAAAGTGCGTTTAGAAAGCTTAAAAAATAAAATTGTGTTAGTAGGCACTACCGCTCCAGGGTTAATGGATTTGAGGGCTGCCCCTGTGCAAAGTAATTACCCAGGGGTTGAGATGCATGCCAATATGATCTCAGGCATTTTGGATAACAATATAAAAGAACGCCCAGCTTTTACTATTGGCATAGAATTTTTAATGTTATTGTTGGCAGGCTTATTGCTAGCATTTACTTTACCAGTGCTAAATCCGCTAAAAGCGACGCTGTTGACATTGGGAGTTTTGGCCACGGTTTTGGGGATCAATTTTGCGGGTTGGCAGTATGCTAATTTGGTGCTGCCAATGGCTTCATCTTTACTAATGATAGGCGTAATTTACTTGCTAAACATGAGTGTTGGATTTTTTGTGGAATCGCGTGGAAAGCGCCAACTGACGGGGCTTTTCGGGCAATACGTGCCGCCAGAACTGGTGAAGGAAATGGCCAAAAATCCAGAGGTGATTAACCTCAAAGGTGAAAGCCGTGAGATGACGGTTTTGTTTTCTGACATTCGCGGATTTACGCAAATTTCAGAAGGCTTAGATCCTAGGCAGCTGACGCAATTGATGAATGAATTTTTGACACCTATGACGCAAATCATACACAACAATCGTGGCACGATTGATAAATATATGGGTGATGCAATTATGGCATTTTGGGGTGCGCCGCTAAAAGATAAGAATCACGCACAACATGCGCTGAATGCTGCCATGCAAATGAACGCATCAATTAAACTGATTAATGAAAAATTTGCGAGCAAAGGTTGGCCTGCTATTAAGATGGGGTTTGGTTTAAATTCAGGTGATATGGTGGTAGGTAATATGGGTTCTAGTTTTCGTATGGCCTATACGGTAATGGGAGATAACGTTAATTTGGGCTCGCGCATTGAAGGCTTAACTAAACATTATGCTGTCGATATTATTGTGAGTGAGTTTGTAAAAGATCAAACGCCCGATATGATTTACCGCGAACTGGATATTGTGCGTGTAAAGGGCAAAGATAAACCCGTAAAGATTTACGAGCCGCTTGGCACAGCAGAACAGGTGTCAAATGAAACGCTAGAAGAACTTGGCTTGTATCACGAGGCACTTAAACTATACCGTCATCAGGATTGGGAGCTAGCAGAAAAGCAGTTGAAAAAACTAGAAAAAATGGCGGCAGATGATGCTAAATCCATGCTTTATGCTTTGTATTTGGGGCGGATTAAGCAATTTAAGAAAGTATCGCCAACCGAAAATTGGGATGGTGCATTTACTTATGAGAATAAGTAAATTTGAACTAAATTAGTTAATCGTTAAACAAATTGAGAGAATTGAAAATCAATGCAGATTAAAGTATTGGGTTGTAGCGGTGGGATTGGCGGCGATAGGCGCACGACGTCGTTGTTGGTTGACGATGATGTGTTGATAGACGCAGGTACTGGCGTGGGCGACTTAACGTTAGATGCATTGCTAAAAATCGACCATATCTTTGTCACGCATACGCATCTCGACCACATCGCTTGTATCCCTTTGTTGCTTGATACCGTCATGGGGTTACGCACCAAGCCAGTGACTGTGCATGCCACAGCTGAGGTGATTAATATTTTTAAACAGCATATTTTTAATTGGCTGATTTGGCCTAACTTTAATTTAATCCCCGATCCCGCCAATCCGTTTTTAATTTACAACGAAATCTCTATTGGTCATGCTGTGGGCGTTAACCATAAAACAATCACTGCATTGCCTGCAAACCATGTGATACCAGCGGTGGGTTATCAAGTGGATAGTGGCGCAAATAGTTTAGTGTTTACTGGCGATACCGCAGGCAGCAAAGATTTTTGGCAGGTCGTCAATAAAATTAATAACTTAAAATATTTAATTATTGAAACTGCATTTAGCAATGCAGAGGTAGAGTTGGCGGCGCTTTCAAAGCATTTATGCCCTAACACCTTGGCACAAGAATTAATGCATTTGGCTTTACAGCCACAAATATTTATTACGCACCTTAAGCCAGGAGAAGACGCGACAATTATGCAAGAAATTGCTGCGAATCCAACGACGGCACATTGTCAGGCGCTACGTCATCAACAACTCTTTGATTTGTAATTAAAAAGACTCAAAATTATGACTGAAAATAACAAACCTATATTAATTTCCAAATCCACATTGGCTCGATTCGAGCCTGTAGCAAGGCTTTCGCCCAATCGTTTAGATGAGCTTGCTGCGGTCTGTTTTGTTGAGCTAATCAGCAAAGATTTAGATCCAACACGCCTTAGTGCAAATAACACCCAAGCGCTCTATTTGGTGAGTGGTGATTTGGGCATTCGTTATCAAAATGGCAATAAGCTGATTTTGCGCGCGGGCACCGATGCAGCCAAACACCCCGTGGATACAAATCGGCTACAAATTAAAGATACTATCTCGCTTACCTCAGTTGAGGTGGTGCGTATCGATTTGGATCTGCTCGATATTATGATGACATGGGACCAGCTCTCTGGTTATCCGCCAGCGCAAACCAAACAAGCAAAAGTGGTCAAAAGTGAGTTTCAATTAGATGCAGCCAGCTTTAATGCGTTTAAATTGCAAAATGGCGTATTTAGCAGGCTGCCAGCAGCCAATATCGAAGCCATGTTTGCGCGTATGGAGCCTATAGATGTTGAGGCAGGCCAAGCGATTGTGACACAAGGGCAAGAGGGCGATTACTACTACTTGATACAAAAAGGCACCGCAGTTGTTAGTCGTGTCAAAGACCCAAACCAACCGCCGATTGTATTAGCGGAAATTTTCAGTGGCGCAGGTTTTGGTGAAGAAGCGTTAGCCTCGGATACCAAACGCAACGCCACGGTTAAAATGAAAACAGATGGCCAGCTATTACGCCTAAAGAAACAAGACTTTGTAGAACTACTTAAAGCGCCTATTGTAAGCACTGTGAGCATGGCAGAAGCGCAAACTAGAGTTGCCAATGGTGCAGAGTGGTTGGATGTGCGCTTTGCCTCAGAATACGCTTACCATCATATTGAAGGTGCAATGAATGCGCCGCTGCACGAGCTACGTAGCTTTATTCAGCAACTAGATAACTCAAAAGAATACATTGTGTATTGTCAAACTGGCCGCCGCAGTTCAGCCGCAGCGTTTATTTTGGCACAATTTGGGTTTAAAGCGTTGGTGCTAGAGGGCGGAACGCGAAGCGCAACGACTTAAAATTGCAATAGTAATAAATTTAGTATAATATTACTTCCTTACTTTATTATATTAAGGAAATGTTATGCTTTCCAAACTTACCTCAAAAAATCAACTTACCATTCCTAAAGAAGTGATTAAAAACTTCCCTAGTACAGAATATTTTGAAATTGTGGCAGAAAATGGCCGCATGATTTTAACACCAGTGCGTATTAACAACGCAGAAAAAGCGCGCCAAAAACTGGCAGAGCTTGGCATTACAGAAAGCGATGTTAGAGACGCTGTAAGCTGGGCGCGTAGTAAGTGAGTAAGTAAGGTGATTAAAGTTGTGTTAGATACCAACATCGTATTATCAGCATTGTTATTTAGCCAGCCCAAACCAAGTCAATTGCGAACTCTTTGGCAGAGTGGAAAAATTATCCCGCTTGGCTCTAAAGCTACTATTTCAGAGCTGATCAGGGTGCTTACCTATCCAAAATTTAAGCTCTCTAGCAGTGAGCAACAAAGTTTTATTGATGAATATTTACCTTATATACAAACAATTAGCATGATAGAAAAAATGATAGAACCCAGTATTTGCAGAGATATTAACGATATGATGTTTTTAGAGTTGGCCGTTGCTGGTAAAGCGAATTATTTAATTACTGGCGATAAAGATTTATTAGTTTTGCAAGAGCGCTTTGCATTTCAAATTATTGCACCAGCCGCATTCATCAATTTAAATTAAGTGTTAAAGCCCCGCCAATTAGTGGGGTTTTGTTTGTTATAACCTCGATTTCATTTCATCGAGGCGCTCAAAAACGTATGCTCTGCAAGCCGCATGGATATTGGCTTGCAGAGCATCAATAATTAGCTAATTTCGTGTGAATTTATAATGATTCTAAATTATATATTGCAGACAAAAAAGCCCCTCAATTGAAGCGCTGTTTATTTTGTAGCCTCGATGTAGCGAAGCAGAATTGAAGGTGTGGTATAAAACGCACAAAACAAAACCCCCGCAAAATGCAGGGGCTTTTGTCGTTTCATGTTACCTCGATTTCATTTCATTCCATCGAGGCTACGCTAGCTAAATACTTAAACTATTAAGAACAGATTTTAGAAATATCAGTAGTGCCAACGCCAGTTGCAGAGCAAACATAAACCCAGTTAGCTCCACCAGTAGGAATTGCAGCATTTGTAAGTGTTACTTGAATGCCGCTCACCGTAGCGCTGGTCAGCGTAACACCAGCACCCGCTGCGCATGTACCTGCAACCCCTGTACAGAGGGGATCACCCGAATCTTGATTTGCACCAACCTTAATTTTTTGTGGCGCCAAGTCAGCAACTAGTCGTGATACCGTTGCTCTTACAGTGTAATCACGATAAGACGGAATCGCAATCGCAGCCAAAATACCGATAATTGCAACTACAATCATTAACTCGATTAAGGTAAAGCCTTTTTGGTTCATATGTTGTTTCATGTTCATGTTTTTTTCCTTTATAAAAAATAATTAGTATTAACACACTGAACGATGTTGATACCAGTGCTTGGAATAGTATGAGCAACAGCTGTGCCAACTTGGGCGCATAAACCATAACTAATTGTTTTTAAATAAAAAATAATATAAAACAAAAAAATAACGACTTTAACAAGTGTTTAAAGCATGAAAAAAGCGGGTTTTACCCCGTTTTTTAAACACATTGAATGACAAAAAGTGTCACAAACAGCCATTGACTTACCATTCATGTCACTCGTTTAGCTGTCATTAAAAGCCTGAGATTTTAATATAGGCGCAGCAATCCAGTATTTTAGCTAGTTCGTCTATAGCTGAATATTGGATTGCCACGCTGCGCTCGCAATGACGGTGGTTTGGATTGCTTCGTTCTGCCACGGCTTTGCCTCGCGCCTAAAGACGTCCTAGCAATGACGATGGCGGGTGATAAAGATTGAATAAAAAAAGGGATTGCCAACGTGCAATCCCTTTTCGTTTTAAGTGTAAATTAAGTAAATGTTACCAAAATTTCCACCAAGGTTTTTTAGCAGCCAAACTGTTGCTGCTAGTTGCCGCCCCTGTGGCGGCATTAGTTACTTTGAGTTTTCGGCGGCCTTTTTCAAGCCAGCTAAACCGCTATCAAATACGCCTGTGATAAAGTTTACCGCTGTTTCGTCATCCTGACCTGCTGGAATTGGTGGGTTTAACTTGTAGGTACGATAAAAACGGCCTACCCAAGTAACAGTAGATTCCCCAGCACCTGGGCCAGCAGTTACAGTCATAAATGCATTGTAATCGGCCACTGGCGCTACGCCGCTGACGATTTCGTATTTCAATTTCATGCTTGCGTCATCTGCGCTACGAAGTTTTTCGTAAATATCGCCGCCAGATTTTAAAGTTAAGGTTCTAAAAGTTGCCATTTCGCCATTTTCGTCTTTCTTTTGCTCTAGTTTGTCGCTGGCAATACCTGGGTGCCAAGTTTGCATATTGCCGAAATCTTTCACAATTGCCCAAACTTTTGCAGGTGTGGCTTTAATTACAATGGTTTTTTCCACCTTTTGTGGGCTTGGTCCGTGCGCTGCAGCCAAGGGAACTAAGGCCACGTTTGGTAAAATTGCTAATGCTAGCAATGCTAAAAACTTTTTCATTCAATATCTCCAATAAGGCTTAAATTTAAAATAAACCAAGCAAAATAAAAACAACACGTTATTATAAATCAGTTGCGGCAAGTTGCCCACGGTTTAAGTAACGCTTGGCGCCAAATGGCGTTGACGAATGGTGTCTAGCAATATAAAGCATTATTGCAATATAAAAGCGCCGAAAGCACGGCTTTTATCGCCCGTTTTAATGTCGTTTTTCAGTTTGTTAGTTGTTGCATCAATCACGCTGACTTTGTTCTCGCCCCAGCTAGCAACCAATACCTGCTTGCTTGCAGCATCATAGCTAATGCCTTCTGGCGTCATACCAACCTCAATGGTGGCGATAATTTTTTGAGTGTTTAAATCAATGATTGAAACAGTGTCATCTTGCGTATTGGTGACATACAGCGTTTTATTGTCTGGGCTGGCCACAGCGCAATAGGGATGTTCGCCCACTTTTAATTTAGTTTGTGCCCAAGTTTTTGTGTTGATGATTGAGGCAGAATTTTCATAAACATTTACGCTGTAAAGTGTGCCACCCTCTTTACTTAATGCCAAGCCAAACGGGTGCTTACCGACACTGATGCGCTTGGTAATAGTGAGTGTATCAGCATTGATCACTGCGATTTCATTGCTGTCACGCGCGGCCACATACAAAGTTTTACTGTCTGGACTTACCACCAAGCCCGCAGGTGCTTTTGCCACAATCAGTTCTCTACGCTGGTTATAGTCAGTGGTA
>JANNFN010000177.1:0-23463 GCA_031379885.1 Methylotenera sp. | reverse complement strand
ATTTAAAGCTGTACGAAAAAACACTTTTGAATAGTTAAAAATGGAGTTGGCACGGATGATGCTTAATATTAATTGAGCTCTCCAAAGCTTACTCCTCCTCCCTAGGGGCGTATACATTTAAGATGTTGCGCCTCTTTTTTTGCCCATCGTTTGACTATTTAACGATAAAGTGTTCGCGATAATATTTTAACTCATCGATCGATTCGTAAATATCAGCTAAGGCCTCATGCTTGCTCGCCTTTTTAAAGCCTGAATAAATGGCTGGCTTCCAACGCCTCGCTAACTCTTTAAACACGCTGACATCTAAATTTCGATAATGAAAATAAGCCTCTAAATCTGGCATGTAGCGTGCCATAAAGCGTCTATCCTGGCAAATGGAGTTGCCGCACATGGGTGATTTACCAGCGGGTACAAATTGCTTTAAATACGCAATCATTTGTGTCGTGGCTTCCGCCTCATCCAACGTCGAAGACTTGACATTTTCGATCAAGCCACTACGTCCATGAGTACCTTTATTCCAAGCATCCATGCCATCTAGCACGGTGTCTGATTGATGAATCACTAATACTGGTGATTCCCCAAGCACATTCAGCTCGGCATCTGTCACCACTACAGCAAGCTCTAAAATACGGTCAGAGTCGGGTAGTAAGCCACTCATTTCCATATCAAGCCAGATTAGATTGTCGTTGTTAAGGTTATTACTTGCTACGTTCATCATGATTTCCATTAAAATAGGGTTTTACAGCATTGCGAATGAACCAACAGCGCGCAAATGCTTCAGAATACTGATAGTTTAACTTAATTTTAGAAAGTTCATGTTTTAGAATCTTATGGCATCTACACTCACATTCGTTTTTATCGGTTTATTAATTGCAACCACGTTCACGCGACTTTGGCTGGGATCTAGGCAAATCGCACACGTACAAGCCAATCGCGCGCAAGTGCCTGTAGCTTTTAGTGAGAATATTTCACTTGAAGCGCACCAAAAAGCCGCAGACTATTCCAGTGCAAAAACCAAATTAGCTTTAGTTGAAGTGGTCGTGCAAGCCTTATTGCTAACGGTGCTTACACTAGGCGGCGGCTTGCAATGGCTAGATGATACATGGCGAAATGTAATTACTAATCATGAAATTATTCGTGGAGCAATAGTCATTTGTAGCGCCCTATTCATCAGCGGTTTGATTGATTTGCCTTTTGAATACTACAAAACCTTTACTGTTGATGAGAAATTCGGCTTTAACAAAATGACCAAAGCGATGTTTTTCAGCGATTTAGTCAAGCACAGCTTAGTTGGCTTGGCGCTTGGCTTACCGATATTATTTGCTGCGTTATGGCTCATGCAAGGTGCTGGAGCATACTGGTGGTTTTACTTGTGGGTGGTGTGGAGTTTATTTAACATCTTAATGTTAGCGGTTTACCCAACTTTTATCGCACCACTTTTTAACAAATTTACACCGCTCGCCGATGAAAGTTTAAAAGCGCGTATTGAAGCACTTTTAACCAAATGTGGCTTTAAATCGCAAGGTTTGTTTGTGATGGACGGCTCTGCGCGCAGCAGCCACGGCAACGCCTATTTTACTGGCTTTGGGAGTAGCAAACGCGTAGTGTTTTTTGATACATTGCTGAGTCGATTAAACGGGGAAGAAATAGAAGCAGTACTTGCGCACGAGCTTGGTCATTTTAAACATCATCACGTGATTAAGCGTATTGCATTGATGTTTTTCATGAGTTTTTTAGGATTGGCATTACTAGGCTGGTTAATGAATCAAGCTTGGTTCTACAATGGGCTGGGTGTCACCGAACCCAGCAATCACATGGCATTGATTTTATTCTTGCTCGTTTCTCCCGTTTTTCTGTTTTTGTTGCGCCCTGTCATGGCCAGCTACTCACGCAAAAATGAGTTTGAAGCGGATGATTATGCCGCTAAGCACGCCAACGCGAATCACTTAGTTGAAGCACTAGTGAAGCTTTATCGTGATAACGCTTCTACGCTTACGCCAGATCCGCTACATTCAGCATTTTACGACTCCCATCCGCCAGCCAGCATTCGCATTTCAAAATTAGCGGCGTATACTAACTAAATGGCGAAAATTGTATCGATATTGTTTTGCTTATTTAGCTTAAGTGCCACGGCTAACGAGCTGTTCGCTAAGGCAGATGGGGCGGCTGGCAAGGCTTTGCACGATAAAAATTGCATTAGCTGTCATGCCTCCAGCTTTGGTGGTGATGGCTCGGGCATTTACGCGCGCGAGTATGCCAAAGTTAAAACATCCAAAGGTTTGGTCGCACAAGTACGTAACTGCAACACAATGCTTGGCCTCAAGTGGTTTGAAGATGAAGAGCTCAATGTGGCGGCTTACTTGAATCAAACCTATTATAAATTTGAAAAATAGATACAAGGCCTTAGATGCAGGGTTTAGTAGTTGCCTCTTACGGCAAACGTTACGAAGTCGAATTAACTGACAAAACCCGCATAAGTTGCGTTACACGTGGCAAAAAAACCGATTTGGCGTGTGGAGATATCGTCAACATCAAGCTCACCGATAAGGCAGAAGGCGTTGTAGAATCAAGCCAGCCACGTAAATCTTTACTCTACCGTAGCAATGCTTTCAAAAGCAAAATTCTCGCTTCAAACGTCACGCAAATCATCATTGTATTAGCTACTCAGCCCAGTTTTTATGAAGCATTACTCAATCGTTGTTTAGTGGCTGCAGAAGCCGCGAAAATCAAGCCGCTTATTGTGCTGAATAAATGCGATTTAGCCGATGCAGACGCTGCAAAAAACAAGCTGAAACTGTATCAAGACTTAGGCTACCAAGTGCTGCATTTATCAGCCAAACAAGACATTGCCTCGCTCAAACCTTATTTGGTGAATCATCAAAGCGTATTGGTGGGTCAATCTGGGATGGGTAAATCCACAATCATAAACGCCCTTCTGCCCAATCAAAATGTGCGCACGCAAATCATGAGCGAGGCATTAGATAGTGGCAAACACACTACCACTGCTACGCATTTGTATCACCTAGACTCAAAAAGCAGCTTGATAGACTCACCTGGCTTGCAAGAGTTTGGATTAAATCATTTGTCTCAGGAAGAACTGGAATTGGCATTTATAGAATTTAGGCCGTATTTAGGCAAATGTCGCTTTAATAACTGCAAACACTCGCACGAGCCAGACTGCGCGGTGATGAACGCGGTTGATAAAGGACAAATATCTTCAGTAAGATTAGGCTATTATCAAGGTTTAGCACATGAGCTCAGTATTTAAAGCAAATAATCCTTACAAAACCTTCACTTAGTGAGAATTTTAATTTAACATCACTGCAGCAGCAAAAACGCATATAAGTGGCTTTTTTAATTAATTTTTTAATTGTGCAGTTATTGATTGATAATAAACAATGGACGACATAAAAAAAGAAAAAATAGAGGTTGCAAGGCTAACGCTTGGCATGTATGTCACCGAGCTGGATAGGCCGTGGATAGGCACGCCTTTTATGTTGCAAGGCTTTGTGCTAGAAGACCAAGCTGATATTGATACCATTGTATCTCTGTGCAAGTTCGTTTATGTCGATCGCACTAAATCTATTGGCAATCAATTCACGGCTCCCACTATACAAGAGGTAGCTATCAAGCGCGAAGGTTCAGTAATACGTATAAAAGACCCCGGCAAAACAGATACAATTAAAATAACAAGTGCCAATGCACCAGGTAAATCTTCCAACAAAACCTCATTCTTTGATATTTTGCGTGATTTAAAGAATTACCAAGCCCCGCAGAATGTAGAACGTGCCAGCCAAGAAGGTACCGCCTATAACATGAAATACGGTGCAAATACTGCCGCGCAGGAAGCCTTTCCGTATCAAACCGAATCAGTTACACATGAAAAACCTATCAGCAAACAGTTAGCTGAAGATGTTGGCGGATTCTTTGGCAGTTTATTTAAACGCAATAAATTTAAATCATCTAGTGCCCCGATCTCTGAAGACAAAAAAATAAAGCATGAAACTGACGATGGCTATCGAGTCACTATTTATGAAGAAGAACCTCCAGTCGAAAATGAAATTGCGATTATTTATCCAGTTTATGAGCAATCACAAATTGCAACTCGTGAAATATTTGATGCGATTGCGAGTGAACAAAATCTTGATTTAACCTCGGTAAGTGAAATTTTAGACAATATGGTAGAAAGTATTGGTCGCTCGCCTGATGCGCTTCTATGGCTTGCCAAACTGAAACAAACCGATGATTATGCATATAATCACGCCTTAAACGTCTCTATCACATTAATGGCTTTTGGTAATTTTTTAGCACTTTCAAAAAAACAAATTAAAGAAATCGGTCTGGCTGGTTTATTACAAGATGTAGGTAAAGTAAAGCTATCTACTGACGTACTGCTAAAAGAAGGCAAACTTACGCGCGAAGAGTATGAGTATGCTAAAAAACATGTAGATGAAAGCCTTAAAATTTTAGAGAAAACTCCAGACATTCCACTGGCTGTAACCCAAATGGTGGCACAGCATCATGAGCGTGTAGATGGTAGTGGCTATCCACAACAATTAACTGAAAGTCAAATAGGACTAACCTCGCAGATAGCAGGCTTGATAGACACTTATTGTGCAATTACTAGTCATAAAACCTATGCAAAAGGCGTTTTTCACCAGGAAGCATTGGATAAAATACATCTTTTAAGTGGCAAACAATTTAGCAACGTACTGGTTGATCAGCTAGTACAGTTTATGGGTATGTACCCCGTTAGCTCGTTAGTTGAACTCAACACGGGAGAAGTGGGTGTAGTCATTCAGCAAAATCAAGTCAGAAGATTGCTACCGAGGTTAATGTTGTTATTAGGCCCTGACAAAAAACGCTACACATCACCCGTTATACTTAATCTACTCAATAGCCCACCTACTCCAACTGGCGAGCCCTATCGAATACTAAAAAGCTTAGCAGCCGACAGTTATGGCTTAAATCCTAGCGATTTTTACGTTTAAATAGCTTTAAAACATGAACGATTATGGATTATCTACAGAGGCGATTCAACTAGAGCAATTCCAAGAAGTTGAAATTGCGTATACCGAGCAATCACTTCTAAAAAAATTTACACAATACAAACTTAAGCCTGAAGCGGTGCTTTCGCAGCTAAAAATCGATTTAACTGCCTTGGCACAAGCTGAGTTATCAGAAAATACATCCGCGAACACTTTTTTGTTTCAGCTATGTGCAGAATTAAAAAACTGGCCCAGAAACCAAGATATAAAAACCTTTACCACTAACATCAATCAATTGGTATTTTTATGGCTCAATGCCATCCAAGAGGGCGCTGGCACTCCAAGCGTACTTAATTGCCTTCAATGTTTCGAATTAAAAACAACATTAGGTCTTTCCAATTCAGCAAAATTACATTGCTTCTTATTTGACTTAGTAGCAGAAACTACGCAACAGCATCAGCAATTGCAACTCAATTACGCACTTAATTATGATCCAAATACGCTGCTGCCTAATGCAAGTCAAATTTCAATTGGTTTAGCTAAGGCCATTAAAAATGCGACTGATGAGCAATTAATCTGCTTGTTTTCTATCCATTTTCAAGTCGCAAAGAATAACCCGATTTTTTCTCATATTATTACTGTGAACTTGAGTAAAGCAATCACAGCCATATTGCAGCAGAACATACCCAAAAACCATCAACTCTACTATAGCGGTAACTTACAGTTTGACATTTTAATCCCTAATTTAGCTGATAATTTTCAATTAAATTTACTTGCCGCCAAGATACAAAGAGCCTTTGAGCAAATGATTTTTTTAGCTAATCAATCGGTTTTAGTGACCCCTTTTATTGGCTGTGCATTTAACAAAAAATCATCGCTAACAGGACTTGAATTATATGACTGCTCTAAGCTCGCCTTAGAAAGTGCGCTATTTAAGCAACAACACTTAGTCGTATATTCTGAAATATTAAAAGAACTTCTGTCTGTTCAAAATGATTTAGAAAATAAAGTGCTGGAGGCATTTGCTAGCGATAGTTTAACTTTATTTTTTCAACCGCTTGTTAATCTAAAAGACTCAAGCTGCGCAGGCGCAGAGTTGTTGTTACGCTGGTCAGAAAAAGCAGGTTATAGCGTTTACCCTAGCCTAACTGTTGAAATTTTAAATAAAGTGGGTAAAGGCAAATTATTCACTCGCTGGCTAATCAATTCAGCCTGCCGCTATGCCGCAGAGTTAAAATATGAGCACAAATTAAATCTATATCTCACCATCAATCTTCGTGCGGAAGATTTATACGATGTTGAATTGCCGCATATGCTGTTGCAAGCACTAACTTTATGGAAGCTATCTCCCCAAGATATCGTGCTTGAAGTGACCGAAGATGGCATTCTTGAGCATAATGAAACTACTGACTCTGTGATTAAAGAACTCACTGAGAATGGCTTCAAACTAGCCTTGGATGATTTTGGTACTGGATTTTCTTCACTTTCAAGACTACGCACCATGCCGATTGATTTAATTAAAATCGATCAATCATTTGTGCGTGATATTACCCATTCAAAAGATGATTTTGAGATTGTAAAATCCATTGCTATGCTGGCTAATAGTCTAGGTAAAGAGGTGCTTGCCGAAGGCGTAGAAGACAAAGATTGTTTAGATTTAATTAAAAAAATGAAAATTCACAAATGCCAAGGTTATTATTTTGCCAAGCCAATGCCTTTTGACCAGTTTATTACATGGGCTAAACAGCATTAATCGCCTGTTATAATAGCGCGTTATAAATCACCCTACTTTAGTATTTTATGCAAATTACCACACGTTTAGAATTTGATGCTGGCCATCGTATCCCCGACCATAAAAGCCAGTGCCGCAACCTGCATGGCCACCGCTATGCGCTAGAAATAACGCTTTCTGGCAATATTATTAAGCAAGAAAAAGCTTCAGACAATGGCATGGTAATGGATTTTTCGGACGTAAAAAAAATCGCACGTGAAAGTGTTGTTGATTTGTGGGATCACGCATTTTTAGTGTACAAAGATGACAAAGCTGTACTGGATTTTTTAAATTCACTACCAAATCACAAAACCGTGATTTTCCCGAGCGTACCAACCGCAGAAAATATGGCAGCAGAAGCATTTAAAATACTCAAAAATCAGTATAAAGACACGTACGGAAATCAGCTTAAGTTAGAACGTGTTCGCCTCTACGAAACGCCTAACAGCTGGGTAGATGCACTCACATAATTAATATTTTCATTTTAGCCTATTTATTATAACTCACCCCCCCAGAAAGCCGCATGGATATTGGCTTGCAGAGCATTAATTTAAGCAATAAAGTTAGGTTTTACGAAATAAATTTACAATGAAAAAGCTTGCGTGACTTGTTGTAAACCCGCTTGCCAGCTCGGCAATTCAACATTAAATGTGGCTTTAAGCTTTGCATTATTTAAGATAGAATTTGCAGGTCGTATTGCTGGAGTAGGATAATCAGTAGTCGTAATCGCCTCAATATTTTCTATCTGCGTTTTGAGTGCTGGCCAACCTTTTTCAAGTTTTAATCGATTATATTCATTCACAATTTCGCAACTAAACCCATGCCACGACGTGCTGCCAGCGTTGGTTAAATGGTAAATTCCTGTTTGATTTTCATGTTGTGGCTGCCAAATATTGGCCAATTGCACCACCGCATTAGCAATACTTTCACTACTGGTCGGCGCACCAATTTGATCAGCGACAACGCGCAACGTCTCACGCTCAGTTGATAAACGCAGAATAGTTTTTAGAAAGTTTTTACCATATGCGCCATAGACCCAACTAGTACGCAAAATTAGGTGCGGCAAACACACCGCACAAATAGCCTCTTCACCCGCCAGCTTAGATTTGCCATAAACGCTAGTAGGATTGACTTCATCACTTTCTAAATAAGCGCTGTTTTTTGTGCCATCGTATACATAATCAGTTGAAAAATGAATCAAGGCAGCATTTAACCGAGCAGCCTCCTCCGCCAATATCTGCGGCGCAGTCGCATTGATAGCGAAGGCAAGTTCTGATTCACTTTCTGCTTTATCAACGGCTGTATATGCAGCAGGATTAATAATTAAATCTGGCTTAATCTCACGTACAATTCTTCTAATATCATGAATTTTTGATAAGTCCAGTTGTTCTCGTGACAACGCGATCACTTCATGGTGTAAAAATTTGGTACTTAATGCGTGACCAACCTGTCCATTGACCCCTGTGAGTAAAATTTTTTGCATAGAAATTTAGTTAAGCAAACTTTTGCGCATCATGCAAACTAAGACCTATATTATCCTTTGCAGATAAAATAGGCATGCCCTGCAAAGGCCATTCTATGCCGATGCTAGGATCATCCCATTTTAAGCAGCATTCATGCTGTGGTGCATAAAAATCGGTGGTTTTATACAAAAACTCGGCGGTATCCGATAGCACTAAGAAACCATGCGCAAAACCAGGCGGCACCCACATTTGGCGCTTATTTTCGGCAGATAAATGCGTACCCACCCATTGTCCAAAAGTCGCAGAAGATGCGCGCATATCGACCGCCACATCAAACACTTCCCCTTGCGTTACGCGCACCAGCTTGCCTTGTGCCTGTTGAATTTGATAATGCAAGCCTCGCAACACGTTTTTAGCAGATTTTGAATGATTATCTTGCACAAAATGAATGTCTAAATTTGCAGCTTCTAAAAATTTTTGCTGATTAAAACTTTCAAAGAAAAAACCTCGATCATCACCAAACACTTTGGGTTCAAAAATAATAACCTCTGGAATTTTCGTTCTAATTATATTCATGACCGTACCTTATCATTCATTAGTAAACCTGTTCGGTTAATACTTGTTTCAGGTATTGTCCGTAGCCATTTTTAGCGTATTTATTCGCCATAACTTCTAATTGTGTTGCGTTGATAAAGCCCATACGATAAGCGATTTCTTCGGGACAAGCTATTTTCAATCCTTGACGTTTTTCAATAGTTTGTATAAAAGTGCCCGCATCTAGCAGCGATTCATGCGTACCGGTGTCCAGCCAAGCCATTCCACGGCCCATCACCTCAACTTGCAAATCTCCCCAATCTAAATACTGACGATTCACATCAGTAATTTCCAACTCGCCGCGTGGTGATGGCTTCATGTTTTTAGCAATTTCAACTACACGATTGTCATAAAAATAAAGCCCAGTGACTGCATAACGTGATTTTGGCGCTTTGGGTTTTTCTTCTAGGCTAATGGCTTGACCATTTGCATTAAATTCCACCACGCCATAACGCTCTGGATCATTCACAGGATAAGCAAACACAGTGGCACCCTTACTACGTTGCGTAGCATTTTGGCCCATTTGCGCAAGCTCATGCCCGTAAAATATATTGTCACCTAGCACCAAAGCGCAAGCGTCTTTAGCAATAAACTTTTCGCCAATAATAAATGCTTGTGCCAAACCATCAGGCGAAGGTTGAACAGCGTAGCTAATTTGCATGCCCCATTGGCTTCCATCGCCGAGCAGCTCGTTGAAACGCGGTGTATCTTGAGGAGTTGAAATAATCAAAACTTCACGTACACCAGCCAACATAAGTGTAGTAAGTGGATAGTAAATCATCGGTTTGTCGTACACTGGCAAGAGTTGTTTTGAAACTACTTGTGTTGCAGGATAAAGCCGCGTACCAGAACCGCCAGCTAATACAATACCTTTCATGCTAACTCCTCACCACGTTCTGCGTAATGCTTTTGTACCCAATTACGATACTCGCCACTTGTCACATTCTCTACCCAATCTTGATGATCAAGATACCAAAGTACTGTTTTTTCGATACCTGATTCAAAACTTTCCTTTGGCTTCCAGCCTAATTCATTGGCAATTTTTGTTGCATCAATCGCGTAACGTTGATCATGTCCTGGTCGATCTTCTACATAGGTAATTTGATTTAAATAGGATTGCCCATCCACTCGCGGTTTTTTCGCATCTAAAATTCTGCACAGCGTTTTAACCACCTCAATGTTAGGCTTTTCATTCCAGCCGCCTATGTTATATACCTCACCTACTTTACCCGCCTCCAACACGCGCCTAATCGCCGCGCAATGATCTTCCACATACAGCCAATCCCGAATTTGTTGCCCATTGCCGTAAATGGGCAGCGGTTTACCAGAAAGCGCATTATGAATGACTAGCGGAATAAGTTTTTCTGGAAAATGAAACGGACCATAGTTATTCGAGCAATTCGTTGTCAACATCGGCATGTGATAAGTATGATGATAAGCACGTACTAAGTGGTCTGAAGCTGCCTTAGAAGCCGAATAGGGGCTATTTGGCGCATAGGCATTGGTTTCTTTAAAAGCAGCGTCAGTAGCGCTTAATGAACCGTATACTTCATCCGTAGACACATGCAAAAATCTAAAATTAGCTTTATTTTCATCATCGAGCGTGACCCAATAGGCACGCACCTCTTCGAGCAGATTAAATGTACCGACTATATTGGTTTGAATAAACTCTCCAGGCCCGTGAATAGAGCGATCCACATGGCTTTCTGCTGCAAAATTTATAATCGCACGAGGCCGATGCTGCTTTAATAAAGATTTAACTAAGCCATTGTCCCCGATATCGCCTTGCACAAAAACATGATCTTGATGTTGCTCAACTTCAGCCAAATTCGCCAAATTACCTGCATAAGTGAGCTTATCCAAGTTAATCAATTTGCCTAAATCCAGTTTTACCCAAGTATTAGCAAAATTGCTACCAATAAATCCAGCGCCACCTGTCACAAAAATACAATTATCCATTTTTAAACCCTAAATTTTACAAATTTTTCACAACGCTAAATTACCAAGGCTTAGCACCCGCTTTTACCAAGTTTTTAACATATTCAATATGCGCTTCAAGCTCAGCTTCACTGGCTTTAATTATTTTTAATGCACGTTCATTTTTAGCCACATATTGATTAACCGTCATTTGTGGGTTTTGTACTAAATCCATCATCAAACTATCTTGTCCGCGCGTCATGGCCATATAGACTTCAGCCAGCAACTCCGCATCCAGCAAGGCGCCGTGCAAAGTGCGCTTAGAATTATCTATGCCAAAATGACTACAAAGCGCATTCAGATTATTGCGCTGACCTGGTCGTGAATCTTTAGCCATTTTCAGCGTATCAGTGATTTTACCGCACATTGTTTCAAATGGCTGTAGCCCGATACGGCCAAGCTCGCTATTTAAAAAACCTACATCAAATGGTGCGTTATGAATGATCACTTCTGCCTCGCTTACAAAGGCAATCATATCTTGCACGATAGCTTCAAACAAAGGTTTGTCTTGCAAAAATTCTAAAGTAATACCATGCACTTCTTGCGCGGCAGGGTCAATCTCACGCTCTGGGTTCAAATACACATGGTAATGATTATTGGTCGGATGGCGATTAATCATCTCCACCGCCGCGATTTCAATAATGCGATGTCCTTGCGCTGGATATAAACCGGTAGTCTCAGTATCTAAAAATATTTGACGCATATTTCAATCCTAAATATAAGGCGCAACGCCATCATTGGCAAGGCTGTCGGCTCTTTCATTACCGTCATTACCATTATGCCCACGCACCCATATCCATTCAATCTTATGTTGAGTTACCAACACATCCAAAGCTTTCCATAAATCATCATTTTTAACTGGTTTCTTGTCTGCAGTGCGCCAATTGCGTGCTTTCCAGCCGATAATCCATTCAGTAATACCTTTTTGCACGTAGGAAGAATCGGTATAAAGTTTAATGTTGCATGGACGTTTTAGCGCCTCCAATGCGCGAATCACAGCCGTTAACTCCATGCGATTATTCGTGGTAAGTGCTTCGCCGCCATGCAAGGTTTTTTCTTTACCATTGTATAGCATCCATGCACCCCAGCCACCAGGGCCAGGATTGCCTTTACAGGCGCCATCGGTATAAATTTCTACTGCGTCATTCATGGTTTATTTTTTCATTATTTTTTGTTGATGCGGTTTTGATTTTGGGTTGCTGCTGACTGCAAGTCTTGATTTTATAGAGTTTTTCTTCCAATTTGGTTTAAGTAAATTCATATTCACCACACGTTTTTTTGCGACAATAAAATAAAGACCACCCATCATTGGCCACCATTTTTCGCCCAGTTTATCCATACACACAAAGCGTTTCAGCCACTTTTCATCATTAATTGGCGGTTCGTAACAATTCATGCTACCACTGACAAATTCTAAGCCCAGCAGAGCCAACCAATCTTTAATCCGTGACAAAGTAAAAAAATGTCCATGCCAAGGATAACTATCATCTTTAGTTAAAATCTGTTTTATGCCCCAAGCGCTGATTGGATTAAAACCAGTCAATATCAAGTAGCCTTCGGAAACTAACACACGTTCTGCCTCGCGCAAGGTTTGATGAGGGTTGCGGCTAAATTCCAATACATGCGGCAAGCATACCAAATCAATACAATTTTCAGAAAATGGCAAATAGTCACTTTCGCAAAAAGCGTCGCCTTCACTATTGCCCACATGCAAGATATGCGGAATGCGCGAGTATTTAAGTGCATCCATTTGCAACAAGCCTAGTTGCAATGCATTGAAGCCGAAAATATCGCCTACTACTTCATCATACATGGCTTGCTCACGCATTAATAAATACTGCCCAAGCGTGGAATTTAACCAGTCATGCTGACTATTGTAACTATTTTGTGGTGTCTGTTGCATTACACTAAAAACAAAACTACCATTAAAGTCATGCTCAATATCATCCCCATACTCGCTTTTAACGACAATTATATATGGCTTTTGCACAACAAGCGCTACGCAGTGGTGGTCGACCCTGGTGATGCACAGCCTGTGATTGAAACACTTAACAAACTTGAGCTCACTTTAAGCGCTATTTTAATTACACACCACCATAGTGACCATATAGATGGCCTGAAAGCACTATTGGCTTACCAAACAGCCCCTGTCTACGCACCGCAATATGAAACTTTTAGTTTTCAACATATAAAATTGTCCGAAGGGGATAAAATTGCCTTACCTGATATCGAACAAAGCTTTCGCATTATGTGGTTGCCAGGGCATACTTTAGGGCATATTGCCTATGTAAATGATGCGTATTTATTCTGTGGAGATGTGCTATTTAGTGCGGGTTGTGGACGGCTATTTGAAGGAACACCAGCACAAATGTGGCACTCATTGCAGCGTTTAAAATTACTCAAATCAACCTTGGAAGTATTCTGCACACATGAATACACTGCTGAAAATATCGCATTCGCACTTACTTTAGAGCCTGATAATGCGGATTTAATTAACAGGGAAAATCAAGTGCGAGAATTGCGCGCCAACCAACAACCTAGTTTACCTAGCACAATCGATTTAGAACTAAAAACTAACCCTTTTTTGCGATGCAATCAAGCAACCATCATCAAAAACTCTCAGGCAGAAAACGATGATGAATTATCTGTATTTACTGCAATTAGAACTTTGAGAAACCATTATTAATCATATATATAACATTATATTATAAAGTGGAACTTTCACTTGACTATTACAAATTCAATCGCTACCATTCTCTACAGATAATTAGTAGGATTATGCATCAATGCCCGTAAGAAAAATTCAAGCCTTAGCGCTTGTAAGTGCTAAGCAAAGATTTGCTGTCGGTTTTATTAGCTTATTTTTATTAAGCGCTGTCATCTTCTATTCCAAACACGCCGTAGCTGAAACCAATGTTTCTGGCATAGAAATTGAGATTGTCAGTGAGCCAGTTGCGAGTGATTTGGCTGGTGATCCAGTACAAGAGTTCTTAGAAGATGTAGATAGCGCCGATAATAGCCAAGACGATTTATGGGCACGCATTAAAGATGGCTACGCCATGCCTGACGTAGAATCACAATTCACGACGAATCATGAAACTTGGTATGCATCACGTCCTGACTACATCAAGCGCATGTTGGAACGTAGCCAAAAATATCTTTTTCACATTGTAGAAGAAGTACAAAAACGTGGCATGCCAACAGAAATTGCCTTGTTGCCGATGATTGAAAGCGCTTTTAACCCGCAAGCTAATTCGCGCAGTCGCGCTGCAGGAATTTGGCAATTCATTCCATCTACAGGCAAAAATTTTGGTCTACAGCAAAATTGGTGGGTAGATAATCGTCGTGACGTAACCGCTGCAACTAACGCCGCACTAGATTATTTGCAAAAATTGCATGGTATGTTTGGCACTTGGGATTTGGCGCTTGCGGCCTACAATGCTGGAGAAGGCACGGTACAACGGGCGATTGACCACAATCGTAGACAAGGATTGCCGACGGATTACCAAAGCTTAAGCTTACCGTCAGAAACCAAGAATTATGTACCAAAGTTGCAAGCCATTAAAAATATCATTACAGACCCTGAAAAGTTTGGCTTAAAAATTGGCTCTATTCCAAATCGACCTTATTTTGCTCGGGTGACCACCCCCAAGCAAATTGATGCAAAATTGGCCGCGCAACTTGCAGAAATTTCTTATGAAGAATTTACTTCGCTCAACCCTAGCTATAATCGCCCTGTTATTACTTCCACAGGAGAGAAACATCAACTGCTATTGCCCGTTTGGGCGGCAGAACGGTTTGCAGACAACCTAGCTGACTACGACAAACCGCTCACAAGCTGGCAAACTTACAACGCAAAACGCGGCGAGCGCATGGACAATATCGCCAGAAAGTTTGGTATGAACGTAAGTCAGTTGCGCGATGTTAACGGATTATCTAGCTCGAAAAAGCTACGAAACTCGCAAGCCATGTTAGTGCCAGCAACTTATAACGGCAAACCTATCAGCAACCCTGATGAAATTCAATCGGATAGCATTAATGCGGCTGAAATGGAAAACAACAACACCATTAGTCAAGCAAGTGAAAATGAACCAACCGCAAACCATGCCGTCATACACAAAATTAAAAAAGGTGAAACACTGCAAGCTTTAGCCAGCAAATATGGCACAAGCACTCAAACCTTGATGAAAATAAACCATCTTAAAAGTAGCAAAGTTAAAGTTGGAAAAATTCTTAAAATTAAAGAAAGTGATATTAAAACAGTAAGTTATAAGGATGCCTCACGTAAAGTAACGAGTAAATCTAAAAGAACTAAACTTAGCGCCCATACCAGAACGATTAGAAGTAAAAAAAATTCATCAGGGCACATTAGCGCCAGATCGCATATTCGATTAAGATAATTACAACATGACTCACTCTGCATTTCTAAAAAATATCTCAAAAAGAAATGCCAGAAAAAATAATTGGTTACCCGGCATTTTTCTGTGTTTATTCCTTCTGAGCAGTTGCAACAACCCATCGCAAGATTTAGATAACGATTATTTTAAAAGCCTTAACAAAACGTATCTCAGCCAATCTGGCGGCACTTTAATAGATGCCATGATTGGCGAGCCTTCAGGCTTGATTTCAATGATTGCAGGAGAATCTGCAGCTGCCGCTATCTCTTCTAACATATTTAACAAACTACTTAAATATGATAAAAACCTTGAGCTTGAAGGCGAACTTGCTGAAAGTTGGCAAATTTCACCCGATCAAAAGACCATTACGTTCATACTAAAACCCAACCTTAAATGGGCAGATGGCAAGCCACTTACAAGTGCAGACGTGCTGTGGACATGGAAAGCCGTAATTGATGAGAAGACTGGCAGCCCTTACGCCTCTGATTATCAATTGGTTAAAAAAGCTGAAACACCAGATGCGCTTACTTTTAGCATCACCTACGAACAAGCCTATGCACCTGCACTCGATAGCTGGGCAGGTTTGCAAATACTCCCCAAACATTTGCTAGAAGGTCAAGATTTACATACTACTGCATTTGCACGCAACCCAATTGGCAGCAGTTACTACAAGTTAGACAGCTGGAATCATGGCGAAAATATAAAACTCTCCCGCAATACAACTTCAGTACTCGGTCAAGCTAAAATTGACAACTTGGTAAGCCGCATCATTCCTGATTCATCTGCGCAGTTTTTAGAACTGATGGCTGGCAATATCGACAGTATGGGCTTAGACCCGATTAAATTCGCACGAATTATTCCAGCAAGGCCAGAGTTGCAGCAAACTTTGGCACTTTATAAAGAGCTAGGCAACAGCTATACTTACATGGGCTTTAATCTTAAACACAAGCCGTTTGATGATATGCGCGTGCGTAAAGCGATTAACTACGCGATTGATAAACAAGAAATTATTGATGGCGTGTATTTAGGTCTAGGTATTAATATCGCATCGCCCTACAAGCCAGGTACACGCTGGAGCAACCCCGAGTTGAAGCCCTACCCTTACGACCCAGAAAAAGCTAAGCAACTATTAAAAGAAGCTGGGTTTGTAGACTCCGATGGGGATGGTATTGTTGAAAAAGATGGCAAACCATTCAGTTTCGAAATTCTTACCAATCAAAACAAAGAACGCGAAAAGTCTGCCGTGCTGATACAGCGCAGGCTAAAAGGTGTTGGCATTGATGCAAAAATTCGCGCAATTGAATGGGCAAGCTTTATTAGTCGCTTTATCAAAACTGGTGATTTCGATGTCGTAGTACTGGGCTGGGGCTTAGGCTTAGACCCCGACCAATATAATATTTGGCACTCAAGCCAGCAAGCGCCAGGACAATTTAATTTTGTTGGATACAACAACCCCACTGTTGATAAACTTTTGGAACAAGGTCGCCTTGAACTGAATCCTGACAAGCGCCAAAAAATCTATCATGAATTTGCGCGCGTTTTACTCGAAGACAGCCCGATTGTTTACCTATCGGCTGGTTATGGCCTTACCGCCATCCATAAACGTGTCAAAGGCATCGATAGCCCTGCTCCGCCTGCTGGAGTAGGCTGGAACTCATATGACTGGTATATTCCAGAAATATTAAGGCGAACCGAATCTGCCAAAGCAAAATCTGATAGAACAGAAATAAGCGCAAACTAAACTCTTAAAAATATGCTGAATTACATCATTAAACGCGTGTTATGGATGATTCCTTTATTGGTAGGAATCAGTCTTATTTCATTTTTTATCATGCACTTAGCCCCTGGCGATATCACTAATAACGAGGCTTCGTTTAATCCGAAAGCCAGTGAAGAATCGCGCCAAAAATTGCGCGAACTCTACAATTTAGATAAACCCGTTATCGTGCAATACGGCTTGTGGATGAAGCGCATGGTCACACTAGATTTCGGCAATTCATTCGCGAGTCATCGTAAACCTGTGTTTTGGCAAACCGTTGATAAAGATGGCAACGTGACTAAAGGTATGATTCAAGAAGCCTTACCCATTACGCTGATGATTAATATTTTAGGGCTTATCATCACGCTCACACTGGCAATTCCACTGGGCATTATTGCAGCGCGAAAATACATGGGCTGGCAAGATAAGTCTATTACCTTATTCAATTTTATCGGTTTTTCAATCCCAGGCTTTTGGTTGTCTTTATTACTCATGTATTGGCTTGGCGTAGTCAATAATTGGCTCCCAATATCAGGTATACACAGCATTAATTATGAATCTCTCGACACTTGGGGAAAAGTTAAAGATAGTATTTCACATTTATTTTTACCAGTTGTTATCCCCTCCGTCACCGGTTTAGCTGGCATCACACTATTTGTGAAAAACGGCATGCTAGAAGTATTTCATCAAGATTACATTACAACCGCACGTGCTAAGGGCTTAAGCGAGCACAAAGTGGTTTATACGCATGCGCTCCGTAACGCCTTGCTCCCGTTAATTACCATTGTTGGCTTATCAATTCCAGGTCTAATTGGAGGCTCGGTCATTGCCGAAACCATATTTGCCATTCCTGGTATGGGCAAGTTATTTTTTGATAGCGTGACTATGCGCGATTTTCCAGTCATTATGGGTATTTTGACCATAGGTTCCGCATTAACACTGATAGGCAATTTAATTGCCGATTTAGCTTATGCATGGGCTGATCCGCGCGTTCGCCGTGGCGTAGTAAGAGACTAGAATAAGAAGCCCGCCAATGAATAAAACTCTATTCTTAAAAGTCTTGTCCAACCCTTTATCCAAAGCGGGCTTTATTATTATCGTGATGATATTTTTATTGTCTATGTTAGCGCCAATCATTGCGCCCTATGACCCTGATGACATTAACGTTAAAGCCATCTTATTAGGGCCTTCTTGGCAGCATTGGATGGGTACAGATGGTCTTGGTCGCGATGTGCTTAGTAGAATGCTATTTGGTGGCCGTATTTCTTTGTTAGTAGGCTTAGTCGCCGTGGGTATTTCTACCGCCATAGGGATTGTACTTGGCGCCATTGCGGGTTATTACCGCGGTTGGGTCGATACGCTCATCATGCGTCTAGTAGACGTAATGCTTTCTATCCCCAGTTTCTTTTTAATCCTTGCTGTCATTGCTTTTTTAACGCCTTCTATCGTCAATGTAATGATTGTGATTGGACTTACTTCTTGGATGGGTGTGACGCGTCTAGTACGTGCAGAGTTTTTAAGCTTAACTGGACGCGAATTTGTGCAGGCCTCGCGAACATTAGGGGCAAAAGATGCGCGTTTGATATTTAAGCATTTATTACCCAATAGCCTTACTCCAATTATAGTAAGCTCAGTTTTAGGTGTTGCTGGCGCGGTACTCATGGAGTCTGGATTAAGTTTTCTAGGCCTTGGCGTGCAAGCGCCACAAGCCTCTTGGGGAAATATACTTACAGATGGTAAAGACTATATTCAATTTGCATGGTGGCTCTCGCTGTTCCCGGGCTTGGCTATTTTAATTACCGTATTAGGGTATAATTTACTCGGCGAGGGATTGCGCGATGCGCTCGACCCAAGAAGCAATAACAGATAAATTATTACAGGATTCATTATGGGATTTCTAGCAGGTAAAAAAATATTAATCGCAGGCTTATTAAGTAACCGTAGCATTGCATACGGCATTGCCAGCGCCATGAAGCGTGAAGGTGCCGAACTTGCATTCACCTATCAAATGGAAAAACACGCACAACGCGTGGCTGATTTAGCGGCTGATTTTGGCTCTAAAATCATTTTACCTTGCGATGTGGCAGAAGATGCACAGATTGACGCACTATTCCCTGCCCTCGCTAAACACTGGGATGGATTAGATAGTCTCGTACATTCGCTGGCATTCGTACCAAAAGTAGCACTAGAAGGCGATTATTTAGATGCGGTCAACCGCGAATATTTTCGTATTGCGCATGATATCAGTTCTTACAGTTTTTCTGCACTGGCCAAAGCCGCTTACCCAATGATGGAAGGTCGTAAAGGAAGTTTGCTTACTTTGAGCTATTTAGGTGCAGAACGCACAATGCCTAACTACAATGTAATGGGCGTTGCTAAGGCCAGCTTAGAGGCCAATGTACGGTATTTAGCACAAAGCCTAGGTCATAGGGGGATTCGCGTTAATGCGGTCTCTGCAGGCCCTATTAAAACGCTTGCAGCCTCTGGTATTGCTGACTTTGATAAGATGATTGGCTTTAACGAAAAACACGCTGCCTTGCGTCGCAACGTGACGATTGATGAAGTGGGCAATGCGGCGGCATTTTTATGTAGCGATTTAGCTTCTGGCATTACAGGTGAAATCACGTACGTAGATGGAGGTATGAATATTACCGCTGCAGGTCAAATTGACTGACTACGACAATTATCTAATAAAAAAGCCGATATTTTCATATCGGCTTTTTTATTGCAGCATTTAATTATGGGCTAGGTGTTTCTAACAGTTTACGATTCACCACAATGTCACTTTTAGCTTTTAGAGATTCGCCATAAGCACTCACATACTCTGCAGCCATAGCCGCTTCCAGCTCTTTTTCTGCATTGTTTTTTGCTTCTGTATCCGCAGCAAGCGCATTATCCACTCGGCTAACTTGTACTATCGTATAACTACTCTTGCCGTTCATAAATCCAGCATAAGCAGGTAACTTGCTAGTATCAATTTTGAAAGCTTGATTCATCATGTCTTCTGTTAAGCCTTGTGCATTTTTGCGATCAACCGTCACTGGCGGAATCCATTCCAAACTTTCGTCTGTAGCCCCTGCTTTTAATTTTGCTAAGGCAGCCAGCCCTTTTTCAGTGGCTAATTTCTCAGCTTGCTCAAGCTTTAACAACGCCTCAATACCACCTTTAACATCATCGAATGTGCGTGGTGCAGATGGTTTGTAATCTAATACACGTGCTGAAACCAAATTATTAGGTGACACTTCTTCTGCAGGGGTATTGCGCTTTTCTTTTAACACTTCATCAGAAAAAACAGCGTTCATCAATTTGTCATTCTTAAAGAATTTAGCGCCCTCTTCGCGACTCATCCAAGCACTGGTCTGTAATTGCAAACCAAATTTATCAGCCGCCGGCTTCAAGCTTCCAGATTGCTCATACACAGTATTATTAAAATCCTCAGTCAGCTCCGCATATTTAGCCTGCGCTTTTTGCCAGCTTAACTCACCCTTAATTTGCGATTTCATGCCTTCAAATGAAGAATTTTGGCCGGTAATTCCATCCAGCCGAATGATGTGATAACCAAACTCAGATTCTACCAAATCACTAATTTGGTTAACCTTCATGCCAAATACCGCATCTTCAAATGGTTTCACCATTGCACCACGTCCAAAACTACCTAAATCGCCACCCTTTGTTGCCGAACCTGGATCTTGCGAATTTTTAGTTGCCAACTCTTCAAAACGTTTAGGATTTTTCTTAAGTTGCGCCAAAATATCAGCTGCTTTATCTTTGGCAGCCGCTTTTTCATTTGCCGTAGCACCTACACCAAAGCCAATTAAAATATGACTGGCGTGGCGTTGCTCATCGCCTTGAAATTTAGCAGCATTTTCGTCATAGAACTGCTTCACTTCCGCATCTGTTACCTTCATCTGTCCGACCAAACCTGCGGCTGAAAGTAAGGCAAACTCCAATTTCACCTGTTCAGGCACTTTAAACTTGTCTTTATGTTGGTCGTAATAGGTTTTAATTTGTTCAGGCGTTACGTTAGTTTGCTTCACAAACTGTGCGGTTTTGATTTCTGCCACACTCACATCACGTTGCTGGTGTGCAAATTTTAAAGTCTGCTCTGTTAAATTTTTTGGAATCGACACCAACATCGCTAAACCATCGCGTGCTTGCTGTGTTAATAATTCACTACGTCTGTCATTTTCAAATCTAGTAGCGGTAAGTTTATTTTGCTCCAAGGTTTTTTGATAAATATCTTCAGAAAATTTACCGTTTTCTTGAAATTCTGGCATGCCTAAAATGTGCTGGCTTAATTGTTCATCGCTAATTTTAAAATTTGCGCTATGAATTTCTGCATTCACCAAACGGCGTGTAATTAAACCATCCAGCACGGATTGCTTAAGCTGAGCACTTTCCAGCATCGCACTATCTACCTTTTGCCCTTCAGCTTGCAAACGATTCCGCACGGTATCAATAGCATTGCTATACTCTTGAATCGAAATTTTATCGCCATTCACTTTGGCCACAGCAACATTGCTACCCGCTTGATTCAAATAAGAATCAATGCCAAATAGCGCAAATGGGATAGTGATTAAAGCTAAAATGAATTTAGCCAGCCAGCCTTGGGTGTGCTTACGAATTGCGTCTAACATACGTTTACTCTCTAAAAATTTATTGCCCAGAAATTTACATGATTACAAGACGCGTCATTATATATCAGTTGCGGCAAATGGCGCTTACATCTTAGTTATCTAGATTAATTTAGCAAGCAATTAGTTTCTTAACTTACATAAAAAATCTAAAAAATAATACGCCCTGCAAGGCGCATGGATATTGCTTGCCAGCGGCATGTCTTTTAAGTAATTTAACATTTAAATTTATTTCAGCAAACGCCTCATATGAAAATTCGAGTTTACGGTTAGCTAATCTACAAAACTCACTCCTTCACTGCCTAACGGTCAATATCACTTCTGCTCGACTATAAACGATGCTTTTCCAAGTCTATGTACGCTATCGCACAGAGCGGCTTATGGCGATGAGTTATGGTAGGAGCTGAAGTACAAAACGGTGACTTAAGCTTTACTAGCTCAAGTTTTACTACGATGAGCTTCATACGATAGCAAGATGGCTTCTATCATCTGAGTCATTCGTAAATTCATATAAAAGGAGCAACATCATGATGAACATTACTAAATTTCTTCTAGCAGGCTTAATAGGCAGCATGACTTTTCTCGCTACGGCAAATACCGTATACGCTGAAGAAGGCAATACAGGAGATGCAATATACGCCAACGGCGGTATTGGTCAGGAAGAAGCAGACGAAATGCGCGCCAAAGCTGGCGACTTTAATCTACGACTTTATATGTCAGAAGGCAAACATGGGCACTCTATTACTGGCGTCCAAGTGACTGTGACTGATAAAAAAGGCAACGCAGTATTAGATGTACCAAGTGGCGGACCAATGCTATTTGCTCATATGGGAAATGGTACTTACATAATCAACGCTATTTATAACGGCACCACAATTACTAGAAAAGTTGTTGTAACCAACCACCGTGGCGTAAATGTTTACCTCACTTGGAGAGCTACAGATACTAATGTAGATAACGATACGGAAGATGAGTCATCTCAGGGCAATTGACTATCGCTATACTAGGCTAGACTTAAAAATATTTCACTTAAACTTATCGTCTGCTTGAAGAGAAAAACCTGGCAAGCAAATCATAAGTTGTAAACACTTAAATTAATAGCACATAAAAATGAAATTTAAAGATTACTACGAAACGTTAGGTGTTGCTCGCGCGGCGACTGGTGACGAGATTAAAAAAGCTTACAAAAAACTTGCGCATCAATTTCACCCTGACGTTTCAAAAGACCCCGCAGGCGAAGAGAAATTTAAAGAAATTGGCGAAGCCTACGCCACTTTAAAAGACAAAGAAAAACGTGCGGCTTATGATGCATTGGGGCGTCACTCAGCGGGCGAGGACTTCAGACCACCACCGAATTGGGATAGTAGCCAAGCCAATCAAGGCGGACAAGCTTATTCATTTGATGATATTGATTTGGCTGATTTGTTCGCGAACTTCTCAAAAAGCAATCGGCATACTCAGCAACAACCTACAACAGGGCAAGATTATGAACTGACAACGCAAATTTCTCTAGAAGATGCTTACACTGGTACGACGGTGGATCTGCGCTTTTCCGTACCAGAATATAACAACCAAGGCCAATTGAAGCAAGTGCCGCATACGTTTAAAGCACGTATTCCTAAAGGTGTGACTAACGGCCAAAAGATGCTATTACGCGGCAAGGGTGGTAAAGGTGCTAATGGCGGGAAAAATGGCAATCTTTACCTCAATATTAGCTTTCTTCCACACAAGCTATTTAGAGTTGCTAACCATGACCTGTTGATAGATTTACCCCTAAGCCCATGGGAGGCCGCGTTAGGGACGACGGTTAAAGTGCCAACGTTGGATGGCGCGGTGAATCTAAAAATACCTGCAGGTGCTAAAAGCGGGCAAAAATTGCG
>JANNFN010000165.1:0-4231 GCA_031379885.1 Methylotenera sp. | reverse complement strand
CCCGCTTATTTTGCCAGCATATTCATGATGTTTACTTTGGACTTGATTTGGTTAAGCCAATTGGCAAAGCCGCTCTACACACAAGGCATTGGGCACTTAATGGCGACCGAACCTAACTTGCTGTATGCCGCATTGTTTTATTTGGTGTTTGTATTTGGCTTGATGTGTTATGCGGTGAAACCCAACATGCAAACCAATGGCGTAAAACCCACATTTTTGGCAGGCGCTGCCTTTGGTTTTTTTATCTATGCCAGTTACGATTTAACCAATTTAGCTTTGCTTAAAGATTGGCCGCTAGCGATGTCGATGATGGATTTAATGTGGGGCACATTGCTAAGCGGGGTGACCGCGTCAGTGGGTAAATTGGTATTTGATTGGCGTAAAAAAGCTTAAAATTTCTTTAAAATAGACTTTTTACATGCCCTGTAGGCCACATGGATAGTGGGCTGCAGGGCATGTGTTTTTAATCTTTCCGTTCACGTAAAAAACTGGCAAATTTTGGCTTACCCGTTTTGGTTTTATCGCGATAGGTATACGTGACTAGGCTGCCGATTTTGGGTGGGTTTTCACGTTGTGCATCACTTAAACCCGTACCCAGTTTAAATCGAATGCCTTCGGGCGTTTCCACGACTAATGCACCCACTTTGCTTTCATACTTTCCGCGTCCTTTAGTGTAACCCACCACTTTTGCTTCCGCATCTAACAACAACTTAAGCTTCAGCAACACATCGCTACGACCTGTGATATAGGTCGCATCTGCGCGATGCAACATCAGCCCCTCTCCGCCGTTAGCAACCACTTTGTTGAGGCGTACTTTTAACTCGGTTTCATTTTTAACGCGATATTGCGTCACTGGCTTTAAATGTGAGGCCTTATTATTTTTTTGGGCTTGTTTGACAATATCGACTATACGTTTTGCGCGCGCTTCAAATGTGCCTTGACCATTTGGTAATTCAAACACTTGGTAAGTAATATGTTGCCACTCGACATCAATCGGCACATCTTTTCTCACTGCACTAGATAGTGCATCAAACTGACGATGCGCAAGCCATAACTCACCATCTAGCGGCGTATTGGGTAAATCTTTTGTAAACCATGTTGGCGCATTAATGACATTGCCTTGACGGCTAATCAACGTTTTTCCATCCCACACGGCACGGACGCCATCATATTTTTCACTGACCAAGTATTGTGTGACATCTAAGCCAGATTGATAAACTTGTGCGAGCAAGATTTCTGGAATGGCTTGTTTTGCATACGCACTGGTAGATGATGCGCTGATGAATGGCAAGCTGACAAACAAAAACAAAAATGCGCGACGAGTAATTTGCATGTGCTGCACTACCAATCCAAGTTTTTTGGCACTTCTGTTTTGTTCGCTCGATGACGATAATTTGAGCTGGCCTCATACACCCATTTCCTCGCGCGGTTCAGCGCACCAATGGGGCGATGCGCTTCTAGTGCGTTCCAAGGTGAAAATGATAAATTCTCGCAAAATTGTTCTTGTTCTGGCGTATCAAACTTTTGCTTCAAAATGGTAATTTTCGCTACAGGTAAAAATGGCGAATCATTTTCTTTCCACAATACAGTCGCATCTTCAATCGGCATTTTTTTGTTTGCATCTTGCACTTGCACCATCAACTGCATGCAAGCGTCTCCAGTAGCCAACTCCTGACTTAAAGTATGCTTTAAAAAATCAGAATCATCGGTTTTTGCCGCGGCAATATTCTTGGACGTTTCACACGATTGCATCATAAACTTAATATTATGTGGGCCTAACTTGTAGGCCGTATTACTGAAATATTGCGTCCACAATGGGCTTTTAGGCGGTGGCGCATAAGCCGTGACGAGTTGCCACAGCTCGCGCAAGCGCCATTTAAAAGGGTTGTAACCTTGTATGAAATACATTGGGTCGCCTTTGGTAGCGACAAACTGATTATAGTCATCGACACTGGCGACAAAAAAAGCAGGGCTGTTGTGCGCGATAAATTCTTGCGTGCTGCCATGATTTAAATTCTCACCCACGTTCAACAATTTAATCGCCATTCCGCGTGCATCTTTAGCGCGGTCATCCGCTTTGGCCATATTTGAACCGCTATTTGAAAAGCGTATCCACGACTTGTAACGTGTGCCTGGTTTTGCAAACACGCCATACTTTAATTGAGGAGTAATGTCTTGATTGACATCCACATAGGCTTTTACACAAGCATGGCCTTTAGCATGCACACCACGCGCAGCGTAGGTAGTTTTTAAGGCTTCGACAATACCTTCAGCTTGCTTGGCGGCCATTTGAATTTGCGCTTGCTCATCTGGTGGAGTCACTTCTTCGGTCGTCACAACGGCATGCGTTTGTAGATGGTAAGCAATAAAAACAGCCAACAACGCTAAGATGATGACAAAACCAATCAAGACTTTTTTGAGTATTTTCATGCGATTGATGGCCTTAAATGATGTTATCGCCTTAAGTTCATGACGGGTTTTTCGATAAATAAGTACATCAGCGTGGCGATCGAAAAACTCAGTACGCTACTCACAATAAAGCCATACAATAAAATTTGCCCCATAGACCAAGGGTATTGCGTTGGCATGGTGATGGTTAAATTCACCATGGCGGGAATCACCAAAATCATCACCACTAGATGAATCAGGTACAGCGAATAAGAAAGACTAGCGATGGGGTACCAAAATGGTAAAGAAAAGAACCATTTAAACGCGTTGACTACCCAATGTTTTTGTAACAACATGGCAATAATCAGAATACCCACTCCCACCGCAAACAAAGTGTGGTTAACAATATAGTATATATTATGCATGGTTTGATAGGCATCGTATGCAGGTGAAAATGCAGGGAACACCATAAAAAAAACCATCAAAACCACCCCAATAAAAGTGAGCGCAACCCCCATACTTGAGTTAGCCACTTGCTTGAGTTTATTTTGATGAAAGTGCATGCCATAAGCCGCCAAGCAACCCACTACCAGCTCACCAAAGCGCGTGTGTAAGTTGTCATACATCACGGTAATAAAGTGATGATAAAAGGCGTCGCTGGTGTAAATGGCGCTGCTGGGCGTAGTGCGTATGATGTCATCAGTAAGCAAGATGCCTGTATTCACGGCGATTGAGATAAAAAACAGCCATACCAAAACAAAGCCTGGGCTTTTGCACCATTTTAAAATGGCGATGAGGATAAGTGGGTAAATAAAGTAAAACTGCTCTTCAACCGCTAAACTCCATGTCCAAGCGGCGGCTTGTTTTTCGTAAGGGATAAAATTATTCACATACAAATAGTTTGCCCAAATCATATCGCTATTGGTGGCAGAAAGCAGCCAATAGACAGTGAGCATAAAATAATAGGCGGGGGTTAGGCGCAAATAACGACGGATGTAAAAGTTCTTGAGGTTTAAATGCCCTTCTTTGGAATACTGGCGTAATAAAATGCCTGAAATCAAAAAGCCACTCATCACAAAAAATACGTCCACACCTTTGTCGCCATTCCACGCCCATGTCCACGCCCAGCCTAGTTTTTGTAAAATGCTGGCAACGGTTTCATGTGGATTTGAGAGGTCGTAAACCAAAAATGTGTGATAGACCAATACCAATAAAATAGATAAGGCGCGAATGCCATCAATCGGCGCAAAATTGCTACTGCGGCGTTGGTAAATAGACTGGAAATTCTCTTTAAACGAAAATGCTTTTTGCCATGCGCTTTTAGTCATTGCAACATCTTCCGTCATCTTGCACTCCCTATTTTTATTATTTATAAGGTTTTGATATATTCAACCAAGGCCCAGCGTTCATCTTCTGTCATGGCCGGCACGCTGCCGTAACCTGCACCATATTCATGCCCCGCGTTACTATTGCCTGCTAGCGTGGTATCAAATAAAAACACATTTTTAACTTGGGTCATCTCATAGCCCACATTTTTAGGGTCAAATTCCATTGAGCCTAAATAAAACTGCTTCACACGGTCTTTTGAGGGCAATAACAGTTGATACAAATTAGGCACGGAGCCATTATGCAAAAACGGCGCGCTAGACCACACGCCATTTAAAGGCCGAGCTTTGTAGGCGAGCAAGGCTTTTTCTGAAACCTCCTGACCTGCCTCAATCACCTTGCCGTTTACATATTTAGGTGGATGAATTTCATCACCATGGCCAAATTTGTTGGCATCTTTTTGCGCAAAATACGCTTGCATGGGGTTGTTTTTAATCACGCCCACCATTAAATGGTT
>JANNFN010000160.1:0-10094 GCA_031379885.1 Methylotenera sp. | reverse complement strand
GACCCACAAAATAAAGAATGTGGACTCCATGTTAAATAGTCTTGCGCTTAAAAAGCCTTTATAGATATTAAAGTATCACATTATAAATATAATTTAAATAATTGAATATGTTAAATAATAACTCATTTAAACAACCTCTTTCACATTTGGATTGGTTAGAGGCAGAAGCTATTCACATTCTGCGTGAAGTGGCCGGTCAGTGCTCAAATCCCGTATTGTTATTTTCGGGTGGTAAAGATTCGCTCTGTATTTTACGTTTGGCGGAAAAGGCGTTTCGCCCAGGTCGTTTTCCATTCCCACTTATGCATATTGACACTGGCCATAACTATCAAGAAGTTATCGATTTCCGTGATCAACGCGCTGCTGAGCTAGGCGAACGCTTGATTGTGCGTAATGTTGAGGACTCAATGAAACGCGGAACGGTAGTGTTGAAATCGCCAGACGAACCGCGTAACAAGCACCAATCCGTCACTTTGCTGGAAGCTATTGAAGAATTTGGCTTTGATTGCTGCATAGGTGGCGCACGCCGTGATGAAGAAAAGGCTCGCGCCAAAGAACGTATTATGAGCTTCCGTGATGAATTCGGCCAATGGGATCCTAAAAATCAGCGCCCTGAGTTATGGAATTTATACAACGCCCGCTCGCACAAAGGTGAAAACATCCGCGCCTTCCCGATTTCCAACTGGACGGAAATGGACGTTTGGCAATATATAGAGCGAGAAAACTTACAACTGCCCAGCATTTACTTTGCTCACAACCGCCCTATTATTATGCGTGGTGGCGCTATGATGCCCGCCAACGTGAAACTTGCCGATGGTGAAGTGATTAATCAACCTAAAGCAGGCGAAGAAGTCATTAATATGCAAGTACGCTTTAGAACCGTGGGCGATATTACTTGCACCGCGCCAGTAATAAGCGATGCAGATACTGTGAGCAAAATCGTACTAGAAACCGCCACCACGACCATTACCGAACGTGGCGCAACTCGCTTGGATGACCAAACCAGCGACGCAAGTATGGAACAACGTAAAAAAGAAGGCTATTTCTAAGAATGCAGCTAAATCAATTTATTAAACCAATTGCTACGTTGCGCGGCGCTCAAAATCCTCATGTACTTTGTGTACATTCCGGTTTTTGCACTCCGTGCGCCTTGCACTTAAATCTAACAAATTGATTTATCAAGCATTTTTGATAATTTAAAATGAATATGAAAACTGAACATAACGACTCTTTACTACGTTTTATGACCTGCGGCTCTGTCGATGACGGCAAAAGCACACTCATTGGCCGCTTGCTTTTTGACACCAAAACCATCTTAGCAGACACGCTCACGCAAATTTCTAACACGTCCAAGAAACGTGGCATGGAAGCGGTCGATTTATCGTTGCTCACCGATGGCTTACAGGCAGAACGCGAACAAGGCATTACCATTGACGTGGCCTACCGCTATTTTTCGACTGGCACTCGCAAATACATCATCGCCGATGCGCCTGGTCACGAGCAATACACGCGCAACATGGTCACTGCGGCTTCAACAGCCAACTTAGCAATTATATTGATTGATGCGCGCCGCGGCGTGCTGACACAAACACGTCGCCATAGCTATTTAGCACACTTAGTGGGCATTCAACACATTGTAGTTGCCGTCAATAAGATGGATTTGATGAATTACGATGAAAATACGTATCACAAAATTTGTGCGGATTATTTAGCATTTGCGCATGAAATTGGTCTAGCGCAAAGTAAAACTGCGGCTGGCCACGACATTCGTTTCATCCCAATGTCTGCTTTAAATGGGGATATGTTGGTTGATAGATTAGACAATATGCCATGGTACAAAGGCGAAACTTTACTCGAGATGCTCGAAAAAGCACCAGCTGCACATACCGAGCAGAATGAAGAATTCCGCTTTCCTGTGCAATTTGTATGCAGGCCGCACGCTAGCGCAGATGCTAATTTGCACGATTTCAGAGGGTTTATGGGGCGCATAGAAAGCGGTGAAATTTCCGTAGGCGATGCTGTAACTGTTTTGCCAAATGGTTATCAATCTAAAGTAAAAGCCATTCAAATTGGCGATGAACAGCTGCAAATCGCGCAAACTGAGCAAAGTGTGACGATTTTATTGGAAGATGAAATCGACACCTCTCGCGGCGATATGATAGTAAAAACAGGTAGTAAAATTGAGCCTGTTAAACAGATTGAAGCTTTTGTGTGTTGGCTATCAGAAACACCAATGTCACCAGCTCGCACTTACGTTATCCGCCACACCACGCGTGAAAGTAAAGCCAAAGTTGGACAAATTGCATATAAAATTGACGTAAATACACTAGAACAACAAGCAACTAGCGATTTAAAAATGAACGATATTGCGCGCATTAATTTTAAACTTGCGCAACCGTTGATGGTGGATAGTTACACACAAAACCGTGCGATTGGCGCATTTATTGTGATTGATGAGAGCACCAATAATACTGTTGGTGCAGGCATGATTGTTTAGACTATAGTTTGATATGGCGCAATAATTTAGCCATGCAAAATAACAAGATTTCTAATAAAATAACACTTTAGCTACTCAAGCTGTAAAAGGAAATAAATATGACTTATGTTGTGACCGAAAACTGTATTCAATGTAAATTTACCGATTGCGTGGATGTGTGCCCTGTGGATTGCTTTGTAGAAGGTCCAAATTTTCTTGCGATCAACCCAGATGAGTGCATTGATTGCACACTGTGCGTTGCAGAGTGCCCTGCTGAGGCGATTTTTGCAGAAGATGATGTACCAGCAGACCAGCAACAGTTTATCGCCTTAAATGCGCGTTTGGCGAAGATTTGGCCAGTGATTACAAGCCGCAAACCTGGGCTTGAAGATGCTGATGCCATGAATGGCGTGCCGGGTAAGCTAGAACTATTAATTGAATAGCTTGTAAATTGTTTAAACCGAAATAAAAAAAGGAGACGAAAGTCTCCTTTTTTATATTATTAATTCACTAATTTACATTGAGTAAGCAAGCGCTGGTTGTCCTTGATTAAGTTGTACTAGGTTAGGTGCAGTAGAATCACCTTTCCAGAAGTAGTAAAACTCTCTGCCTACTTTTAAAAATATATTATAGGCCTCTTCAGAAGTGAACAAAGCCAAGTTCGCATCCACAGCCTTACGATAAGCAAGCGGTTGTTTATGCGGTGCGCCACGCAACATTAACAATAATAACTTAACGAGTTTTTTGCATGTAGCCACAAAAAAGTCATCCGCACCATGATTGCGCAATACGCTTTCATAAGTATCAAGCGGCTGCTTTTCAGTTGCGGTTAAAATAACCTCATCTAAAGAATTCCACATCTGTTTTAGATCAGTTTCTACAGGCTTCCACTCAGTTGGCGTCGCTTCAAAAGCTTTGTCTTGGTTCATCGCAACAATCGCTTTAATATCATCAATCCAAAATAAGAAATAGTCTCTTATGATAGGCAGGCTAACAGCCCATTGCGATTTATCTAACTTTTTGAACAGCTCATCCACCGCACTTCTAAAAGCGAAACCATCGCTATGAATTTTCTCGATATACGGGATAAGCTTCAAAATAACTACCTCGCGCTGGCGAAGCAACTCTTTAGAAAAGCCTTTACGCTCTAATAAGTTTAGATAAGCACTAAGTGCAACATGTTCACGATTGATATTCATATATCACTCCACTAGTTTCATTTTACTTCAACTAACTTAAAATTATGCAAATACTCTCAAAAAAATCGTCATTACTTACAATATATATCGGACGACTTTTATTTAAACTTGAGCTTCTGCAAGCTATAAATCATTATAATTGGGTGATACAAGCTTTAAATGAAAGAATAAAGGCTGAATATGGACGCAATTTCAAGTTTAGCGCTTGCTAGCGGATTGAGTTGGGCAAGTGGCTTGCGCTTATATCTCACGGTATTTGTAGTTGGCATGTTAGCCAAATTTGGTGTTATTCACTTACCCGCAACGCTTGATATTCTTAGCAATCCGATAGTTTTAGGTTTGGCTGGAGCACTTTGCTTAGTTGAGTTTTTGGCCGACAAAATCCCCTATGTGGATAGCGCATGGGATTCGATTCAAACCTTCATCCGCATCCCTGCAGGCGCACTTTTAGCCATGGGCGCCATTAACAGCGCTGACCCAATGATTGCAACGATTGCCGCGCTACTTGGCGGCAGCTTAACTGGCATGACTCACGCCACCAAAGCGGGAAGCCGCGCACTCATTAACACCTCGCCCGAACCTATGAGTAATATTGCCGCCTCTTTTAGTGAAGAAGGCGCGCTTATTACTGGTGGCTGGCTGGTTTTTGCGCACCCTGCCGTGTTTATCGGCTTGCTGTGCATGTTTATTGTGCTGATGTTTTGGCTGCTGCCAAAACTTTGGCGCGGCATTAAGTCAGTGTTGGGGAATATCGGCAAAGTCACGCGGGTTTAGTTTTTTATTTGAAAATATAGGCTCTGGAAGGCGCATGGATATTAGGGTATAGATTGGGGTGAATGGCTTTTATTATGTTTCATATTCTAAATTCCCTTTTGCAAGATTATGTACTTTACAGAGTACCTGAATATTCTCCAAAGTTGTTTCTCCACCTTTTGACCATGGAAATATATGGTCGAAGTGGATTTCATTTCCGGTAACTGTGATGCCGCATAGCCTGCATTTATTTCCATCCCTCATTAATACCTGAACTTTTAACCTTTCTGATGGGTTTCTTTTTGTTTTATGTTTAAAAACAATTTCTTTTTCAGAGTTTTTTTCTAAACTTTCCCCTTCAGATAGCATTTCTTTCTCAAAATCGGCATTTGAATTAATAAACTCAATGAATGCCTCAAGTGCTTTTATCCAAGACCCAAATTTAGCTTCATATTGGTAGGTGGAATATTTAGAAGTTGGAGGTTTCATGTTTCTAAATGTTGGCTGCTTGCCAACATTCAACCACACATCTTCAAGGTTTTTAAATAAATCCTCTTCGGATACATGGCGCTGGTGAACCAGATTCAAATCAGCCTTTTCTAGTGCTTTGTTCCATGTTCCAAATCGTGTAGCGATTGTGCCAGCCGTATATTTTGCTCCATTATCGTTATACTGCCTTGATGAAATTTTCATTGAGGCCAAGTTTTTCAGCGACTCTTTTTAAGTCGTCAATTAGTTCGTTGTCTGGAACATTTCGGTTAAATTCTTTTAATTTGTATTGCATAGGTCTCTGCCGAAATTATAAATGTACACATTATTTTACATCCCACGCTAAAAGAAAATCTGTCCGACCTACAAAAACTATAAAGCCTAATAATTACATGCTCCATAAGCCGCATGAATACTGGGCTGCAGAGCATCTATTATTTCAATTTTAAGTGCTCCACAATTGCGTTTGTCTAATCGCCAGCCAGCTCACCAACCAAAATACCAGCATCGCGCTCGCGAGGCCAAACACGCTGCTCCAAACCAGCGGCACGATAATACCTGCTGAAACGGTAGAAAACAGCATTTGCACAAACGCCTGCCCCGATGCCGCCGTGCCACGAATTTTGGGGTGTCTATCTAGCGCGGCGAGCGAGATAATCGGCATGACTAAGCCCATGCCAACGTTAAACAAGGCGATTGGCAAGATATTAAATACGGGGTTTACTGGTAAAAAGTAACAAATAGCAACATTCAACAATACAATTGCAAACATCCAACTGTAAGCCACTTTTAGTACCTTTTTAGCCGCGTATTTGCCCGCTGCGCGCTTAGCCAAGTACGAGCCCATAATCATGCCGCACACGGTTGGGATGAACATATAGCCATATTGTTGCGGCGAAAAGCCGAGTAACTTGCCCAAGAACTGCGGGCTGCCCAGCACATACACAAAAAAGCCCGCGAACACCGCGCCAAGCGAAATACAAAGTTTAGCGAACTCCATATCGCTAAAAATCTCCTTGTAACTGGCTAACACATTATGTACAGAAAGTTTGAGGCGTTTCTCCGGAGGCATGGTTTCAGGCAGATATTTCACCGCTGCCCATAGCGTAATTGCGGCATAAAACGCTAAAAAGATAAAAATGCTTTGCCATTCGAAACCCAGCAAAAAGCCGCCAATAATAGGCGCTACGGCTGGTGCGATACCAAATAACATTTGCACAGTAGCCATAACTCTTTGAGCAGCTGCGCCTTCGAACAAATCGCGCACCATGGCGCGCGCCACCGTGTTACCCGCCCCGCCACTCGCACCTTGCAGCGCGCGGAAAAACCACAGCGTTTCGATATTCGGCGCGAATGCGCAGCCGATGCTTGCCAACACAAAAATACCTAAACCCCATTTAATGGTGGTGATGCGACCAATAGAATCTGAAATCGCGCCATGCCACAACGTCATGATGGCGTAAGGCAGTAAATACACGGCCAAACTTTGCTGAATGTGTAAATCCGTTGTGCTCAAGCTATCACGCATGACATGAAATGCGGGCAAGTAAGTATCGATAGCGAACGGCGCCAATGCTGCCAGAGCGGCCAGCACATAGACTAAAATGTTGGAATGAGTTTTCAAAATTTGTAATTGTTCTAAAAATTAAAAAAGCGCACGTTACGGTGCGCTTTTTATTATAACGTTTAATGGTTACGGCAAGGCATGAAACTCTTCCACCCGTTCTTTATCGCCAGCTACATACTTTTTAGAATTTTTATCGGTTCTAAAAATAATCGGTTGCGATGCTAATACAGGATTTTTTGAATCTTCAATCGCTTTTTCAATTAAATGATGATTGGGCGATAGCGAACAAACGGGGTCTGCACTTTCCGCATCGCCTGTGAGTAGAAACGCTTGGCAACGGCAGCCTGCTAAGTCATTCATTTTCTCTGGACAAGTAACGCACGGGCCTTTCATCCAATCTGTGCCACGATATTTATTAAATGCGGGGGAATCTTTCCACGAATATTCTAAACCACTATCACGCACATTGGGGAATTGCATATTCGGCAATACGCGCGCCGAGTGGCAAGGCAGCACGTCGCCATTGGCGGTGACAATCATAAACACTTCGCCCCAGCCGTTCATGCATTTTTTAGGGCGATTGCCAAAATAATCAGGCACCACAAAAAATATTTTCATTTTGTTACCGACTTTTTTGCGGAACTCATTGGTGATTTTTTCCGCTTCATCAATTTGTTCTTTAAGCGGCATCAGTTGATTACGATTCACCAGAGACCAGCCATAATATTGCGTATTAGCAAGCTCAATATAATCCGCTCCCAGCGCTTCGGCCATCTCTAAAATTTCTTTCATATGACCAATGTTATAGCGGTGTATCACCACATTCAACACCATCGGATAGCCGTGATTTTTAATCATAGCTGCGACTTTTTTCTTGAGTTCGAAAGTTTTGGTATTGGTAATGAAGTTATTAATTTCTTCAGTAATATCGTGCATAGAAAGCTGAATATGATCCAAACCACCTTCTTTAAACGCTTGGATACGCTTTTCAGTTAAACCAACACCAGAAGTAATTAAATTGCTGTAATAACCAAGTTTTTTGGCTTCAATCACAATATCTTCAATATCGTCGCGCAACAGCGGCTCACCACCAGAAATACCTAGCTGAATCGCGCCTAATTTACGCGCGTCACGCAGGGCTTGTATCCATTGCTCGGTGGTCAGTTCATTTTGCGTATGTTTATCATAATCGGTTGGGTTGTAGCAAAATGCACAGTGTAACGGGCAGCGATATGTCACCTCTGCCAACAGCCACAGTGGCTGTGTGTGTGTGACATTAGCCGCTACGCCGTTGTTTTGCGCGTGTACAGCCATTTGCACCGCTGAATCACCTAATGAATTTTGTGTCATTTTACTGCTCCTAAGTCTTTCTAAGACTAAATCTTGCGAAAGCTAAATTTTTCTAATCCAAGCTTTTTCAAGCGCAAGCTCAAACATGCCAATAATGTCAGCTTCAATGCCTTCAGCATCAGGGAAAGTTGCCTTCAAATCCGCTACCACATCCGCCACCGTTGCCTTTGCATCTAAGCGTTTAATCACTTCGCCCGCACCACCATGCAGTTTGACCATGCCTTCAGGAAAAAGTATCACATAACTTTGCTGCGCTTCTTCCCATTGAAAGCGGTGATGGTGTGCTAACGCGTAAATATCTGAATGTTCTATCTTATTTTCCATATATGAATTCTTATTGTTAATCGAAGTTAATCACAGGCTGACGTAAATAATCACGCCCTTCTGTTTTAATCTCAGTCGAAGCCAGCATGATGGAGTCTGCAATAACCCACAGTACATTCAGTTTAAATTGCAAAATATCTAGCGCTTTCATTTGCATCTCGCGCGAGGTGCTAAAGTAATCCAAGGTAACACTTAGGCCTTGCTCTACATCGCGTCTAGCCTCGGTTAAGCGTTTTTTAAAGTAAGTTAAACCTTCTTCTTTAATCCAAGGGTACATGGTTGGCCATGAGCTAATACGCTGTTGGTGAATGTGCGGTGCAAATAACTCAGTTAAGCTTGAGCAAACTGATTCTTGCCAAGAGCGTTGTTTAGCAAAATTAATGTAAGCATCTACCGCAAAACGCACACCTGGGCTCACCATTTTTAGGCTGGTGATTTCTTCACGCGTTAAGCCTACAGCTGCTCCAAGTTGAATCCATGCCTCAATACCGCCTACTGTATCGCCAACACCATCGTGGTCAGTAATACGCACAATCCATTGTTTGCGCACTTCCACATCTGGGCAATTAGAAAGAATCGCCGCATCTTTCATCGGGATGGCAATTTGGTAGTAAAAACGATTCGCTACCCAAGATTGCAACTGCTCTTTTGTAAGCTTGCCTTCATACATCATCACATGGAAAGGATGATAAATATGATAGCCTTTGCCTTTTTCGCGGAGCTTGTCTTCAAACTCTGCACGAGCCCATGGTAAATTGTCATTAGTTACTGTATTCATTGCGCTCTCCTATAAGATAATATCCATGCCGTCGTAGGCCACTTCAATGCCATGGCGGGTGAGCTCTGCGCGCTCGGCGGAATCTTCTCTTAAAATAGGGTTAGTGTTATTGATGTGTATCAATACTTTTCTTACCTGCTTGCCATTATTAAGGCCAAATTCATCCAGCTTTTCAATCATACCGCCCTCACCCGATTGCGGATTATGGCCAATACTACGTGCAGTTTTGGTCATTAAGCCTAAATCCTTCATCTCGGTGTCGGTCCAAAACGTACCATCTACCATAATACAGTCGGCTTGGCTCATTAAAGCTGGTAAATGTGGCTCAATCTCTGCTAATCCTGGCGAATACCAACATTTTTTGCCTGAGCTAATTTCTTCAATCAACACACCAATTGTGTCGCCCGCTTTCGGGTCGTTACGGTGCGGAGAATAAGGCGGTGCAGCACTTTTAAGCGCTACCGATGTAAATTTAAGATTGGGTACATTGGGAATTTCAAAACTCGTTTTGCCATCAATCGGTACTTGATGGTGATTAATACCACAATAATGTCCAAGAATATTCAATATTTGGTTGCCTGTAGTCAGGTCTTCGTACACCATATCAGTGCAATAAATCTCGCGTTTCACTTGTCCTTCACGCAACATAAACAAGCCCGTAGTGTGATCGATTTGCGCATCAATCAGCACAATGGCTTGAATGCCACTGTCTCGAATAGCGCGACCTGGCTGCAATGGCGCAAAGTCTTGAATTTGTTGTAGTACATCAGGTGAGGCATTAAACAGCACCCAATTGATGCCATCGCCACTCACACAAATAGATGATTGTGTGCGCTTGGTGGCTTTAATAGTGCCTTTGCGCAAACCGTCACAATTAAAACAATTACAGTTCCATTGTGGAAAACCACCACCTGCGCCAGCACCTAAAACATGAATATGCATAATAAACTTTTAAAAATTTAAAGACGAAATTTTACGCTTCATCTGAATAAAAAAGGCTGTCTTGATATTTTTGAAGACAACTTTTTTCACAAAAAAAGGCTGTCTTACGGCAGCCTTTTTAATTATTAACGTAAATGTTAATTATTTGTTCATTACGTACATTGTAACTTCAAAGCCAAAACGCATTTCAGTAGCTGCTGGTTTAGTCCACATGAT
>JANNFN010000097.1:0-6142 GCA_031379885.1 Methylotenera sp. | reverse complement strand
CACTTTTACAAATGTGGAATCCAACATAATGCCTGCGTCGGCATCAAATACTGATGCCGCTGGCTCGCCACGAAAATCAGTTGAAACAACTTTTTCATCGGTATAACCCAGCACGCCTTTTAGTTCGCCCATAGAAGCTGCCTTCATTGCAGCGCAAATTTGCTCATAAGTAGTTTCTTTGTTCAATTCAACAGTTAAATCTACTACCGAAACATCCGCAGAAGGCACACGAAGCGCCATGCCTGTGAGTTTTTTGTTAAGCGAAGGAATTACCTTGCCTACCGCCTTGGCCGCGCCAGTGCTAGAGGGGATAATATTCTCAAATACGCCACGACCACCGCGCCAATCTTTCTTAGACGTTCCATCTACCGTTTTTTGCGAGGCCGTTGCAGCATGCACAGTCGTCATCAAACCACGTTTTATATCAAAATTATCGTGCAAAACTTTAACCAACGGCGCCAAACCATTGGTAGTGCAGGAGGCGGCAGATATAATCGCCTGTCCTTTGTATTCCTTATGATTTACGCCATATACAAACATAGGCGTGTCATCCTTACCAGGAGCCGATTGCACCACTTTTTTCGCTCCGCTATTCACATGCAATTGGCAGCTTTCTTGCGTTAAAAATACCCCTGTTGCTTCCACAATAATATCGGCGCCACTAACCTTCCAATCAATATTAGCTGGCTCACGCTCTGCTGTTAAATACGTTTTTTTGCCATTGATGACTAAATGACCATCTTCTGAGCGTACATCTGCGTTAAATCGTCCGTGTACTGAATCATATTTCAACATATAGATAATATAATCAATATCATACGAGCAATTAATAGCAACAATTTCAATATCGCTAAATTCCGCCTCTTGCACAGCCGCACGTAATACCATGCGCCCAATGCGCCCTAACCCATTGATGCCTACACGAATTGTCATTTTTAACCCCTAAAAACCCAATACCAAAAAATTCAGGTTTCGGCATCCCTTTTGCTGGGACGGCGAAACCTGACGATATTACTGATACTTACTGCTATCAGCTTTGATTTACATCACTGATTTCGCAGTTTTCACTACGTTTTCTACAGTAAAGCCAAAGTGCTTCATTAACACGCCACCAGGAGCTGATTCACCAAAGGTGTCAATACCAACTACAGCGCCTTCAAGGCCAACATATTTGCGCCAGAAGTCAGTCACGCCGCACTCAATTGCCACGCGTTTGCTACCTTTGGTTAATACGCTGTCTTTGTAAGCTTGATCTTGACGATCGAACACATTAGTTGAAGGCATAGAAACCACACGAGTTTTCACGCCATTGGCATTTAACTCTGCTGCTGCTTTTACCGCTAACTCCAGCTCAGAACCTGTACCGATTAAAGTAATTTGTGCACCTGCAACTTCAGATAATACATAACCACCTTTGCGCATACCAGCGAAGTCTTTTACATCGTGTTTTAAAGCTGCCACGTTTTGGCGGCTTAATACCAAACTGGCTGGGCCGTCTTTACGTTCAACTGCAGCAACCCAAGCTACTGCTGTTTCTGTTGCACTACCCGGACGCCAAACATCCATACGAGGAATATAACGCAAGCCAGAAGTGGTTTCGATTGGTTGATGGGTTGGGCCATCTTCACCTTGGCCGATAGAGTCATGTGTCAGCACGTAAACCACGCGTTGATGCATTAAGGCCGACATACGCATGCCGTTACGCATGTAATCTGAGAACTGATGAAATGTACCGCCGAATGGCAAGAAACCACCGTGCAAAGCCATACCGTTCATAATTGCCGCCATGCCGAACTCGCGCACGCCGTATGAAATATAGTTACCTGGTTTTTTACCATCCACATGCACAAAACTTGGGCATGAAGTTAAATTAGAACCTGTTAAGTCAGCTGAACCGCCCAAAAACTCTGGTAAAACAATAGCCAAAGCTGTAATCGCATTTTGAGAAGCTTTACGTGTTGAAATGCCTTCTGCCTTATCGTTAGTAGCAGTGATAAATGCATCAGCAGCTGATTTCCAATGTGCTGGCAAATCATTCGCCATACGACGTAAAAATTCTGCTGCTTCAGCTGGGAAAGCCGCTTTATAGGCAGCAAATTTAGTATTCCACTCTGCTTCTGCTTTTGCGCCCTTAGCTTTTGCATCCCAACCAGCGTAAACGTCGGCAGGAATTTCAAATGGAGGGTGGTTCCAACCAATCGCTGCACGCGTTACCGCAACTTCAGCATCACCTAATGCAGAGCCGTGGCAATCGTGAGAACCCGCTTTATTTGGCGAGCCTTTACCAATAATAGTTTTACAGCAAATTAATGATGGTTTGTCTGTAACTTTTTTCGCCGCTTCAATCGCTTTATGAATTGCATTTACATCGTGACCATCTACATTTGGTACTACGTGCCAGCCATAAGCTTCAAAACGTTTTGCTGTGTCATCTGTGTACCAGCCTTCAATATGGCCATCAATCGAAATACCGTTGTCATCCCAAAACGCGGTTAATTTGCCCAAGCCCCAAGTGCCAGCCAAAGCGCAAGCCTCGTGCGAAACGCCTTCCATCATGCAACCATCACCCATAAACACATAAGTGTCGTGGTCAACAATTGCGTGGCCAGGCTTATTGAATTGCTCAGCCAGTAATTTTTCTGCCATGGCAAAACCAACACCGTTTGCAATACCTTGGCCTAATGGGCCAGTGGTTGTTTCAACGCCAGGCGCGTAACCGTATTCTGGGTGACCAGCGCATTTTGAATGTAATTGACGGAAAGTTTGTAACTCACTCATTGGCAACGCATAACCTGTAAGGTGCAGCAATGAATAAATCAACATAGAACCGTGACCGTTAGAAAGCACAAAACGGTCGCGATTTGCCCAATGTGGGTTTGTTGGGTTATGACTTAAATGGTGATTCCATAATTCTTCTGCAATCTCCGCCATGCCCATAGGTGCGCCTGGGTGGCCAGAATTTGCTTTTTGTACTGCATCCATTGCCAGCGCACGGATGGCGTTGGCTAAATCATTACGCGTTGCCATGTTGTTCTCCCAAATGATAAAAATTACTGATTGTCACAATTTTTTAGTCTTATATAAAATCGTATAGAACCGTGATTGAATTCTTAAAAAGCCAGTGTTTAAACCGCTTTTCGGTAAAGGTTAAATTATCACTTAGATAGCCGTTTTCGGCAAGAGCTTAAGCCAGCAATTGGTGTGCGGAGTAGCTTAATTTTTTAAACTTCAAACGTGAGTTATAAATCTCAAGGAGTACCAGCGCAAAGTAAAACATAAGTAGTTGCGGCTAAAATATCTAAAAATACATACTCTGTAAGCCCCATGGATATTGGCTTGCAGGGCAGAGATAATTTGTTGTTACTTGCTTAAAACTTAACTTTGTTTTGTTACCTCTCACTTGTTATTCCACCAGCAACTCCACACCAGCCTCGTCATTCCCGCGAAGGCGGGAATCCAGTCCAAATTAAAAAATTGCGATACTGCCCCTTTAATTAATGATTGAGTTAATATAACTCAAATTAAATAAGGGAATATGAAATGAAACCACTTTGGGGCGAGCAAGTAACTTTACTGAAAAATTCTCTTCAACAGCTTAAAAGTGCTACTCCCAACCTGCCTCAGGCGATTACTTATCAGGGTCAGACAATACCTATAAAAGACATAATTAAATCACTAGCACAAGTTGTTAATCAATTTGAAGCAACTACAACTCACGACCTTGATGGCGTTCTATATGCAATCCACTCGCCAGGAGTAATTTCTATAATTCCTAATGTAACTGCATCTGTAAATGCTTTTATCACCCAATCAGGAACGTCACCTTACGGCGACCAGCTTTTAAGTCACATATGGTCTCTTTACAGTTCGTTAAGCTATATATTGCCAAGCGAACGCACTACAAAGTCTTTGTCTCCAGTTCTATATAAAAACTCTAAAACTCAAGTTGCCGAGTTAGAAAAAATTAACGGAATACTTGAAAAAGCATATTCAAACCTTAATACACACCAAAGAATTATTGAAAAATCAAAGACTAATGCGATTGAAGTTCTTTCGCAAATAGAAAAAGATGCATTAGAAGCTTCAAATGCCAAAACGAATGCTGAATCCAATGTTTTACAATCTGCTACCAGTAAGGAAAAACTTGATCAATTAATTCTTGATGTCTCTGAAAGTAAAAAAGATAGTGATGACCTGCTAGTTAAACTCAACGAAATAAAAGAGAAAGCGGAGGAAACTCTCGCTAGCACTAGTCAAGTCGCGTTAGCAAATTCATTTAAAACAAGAAAAACAAGCCTTGAAAGTGTGCAATTTTTTTGGATACTCTCCTTTGCAGCCGGCCTGCTCTGTCTATTTGCGTTTACTTTTAACTCTATCAGATACTCTGATTTATATCACCTTCCTGCGTTAATTAATAAGGATAATGGTGGATTTGATGCTTGGGGTGTTGTGCTAAGAGTGTTGCTTGCGGGGCCAATTGTTTGGTTTACATGGTTCGCAGGAAAGCAATTTGCTAATAACGTTGCATTGATAGAAGACTATGCATTTAAAGAAGCTTCTGCTTTAGCGTTTGTTGGTTATAAAAAAGATATGGAAGACGATATTGATATGGTTAAATTGTTAAGAGAATCAGCAATTAGAAACTTTGCGTATCCTCCATCGAGACTGATAAGTTCAAGCGATACTACATCGCCAATGCATGACTTATTTGAAAAGGCCTTCCAAGATAAAGGCGCTTTTGACAAATTATTAGTAATGCTTAAGGCTTTGAGGCCTGGTAAAGATTAATTACTATTTACTGCCCCAACATCGCTTTTTTCAACGACGCATCGACTGGGTTTCCACCCAGCCATACACGCAACAAAGCTTGGTTAAAAGCCGCACCTTCAACAATACCTAGCACTTTGCCATTCAAACTCACCTGCGTGCCAGCAGTTGTGTAATCTAGCACAATAACATCGCCTTCTTTCACCACCTTGGCGGAGGTCACCACTTGTTTAAATGCTTTCATTTGCGGCTCAACCGCGGTCATCTCGGCAGCGCTGTTATTGGCTTCGAAGCCTTCATCCATGGCGTGCAACAATTTCTCTGCACTTAAATCGCGTAAAAAGTGCATGCTCACGCGCTTGTTGCCGGTGTCGCTAATCACCGCGGTTGCGTCGTTAGTTTTTTGCGCTAAATAAAGCGCCGCTACATACACTTTAAACACCATTTTTGTACGCACACCCGCGCCATTTAGCACCAGTGCGTTGCCACCCACTTGCGCGGTTTCGTCCACTTTTACACCTTTAATTTCTAAAGCCTGAGTAGAAAATGACGCAGATAATGCAAGTGCAAAAAGTAATGTTGCGAGAATAAATTTAAATGTGTGCTTCATGGCAAAGCCTTTCTAAATTAGTGTATTAAGAACCAGATTATAGCCCTAACTTACAGGTTTGCGCATGGTGACAAACTCTTCCGCCGCAGTGGGGTGTATGCCTATTGTGCTATCAAATATCGCTTTTGTAGCGCCTGCACGAATCGCCACTGCAAAGCCTTGAATAATCTCACCTGCATCTGGCCCCACCATGTGCATGCCAACCACTTTATCTGTACTGCGCACGACAATAATTTTCATCAAAGTGCGCTCATTAATACCGGCTAAGGTATTTTTCATCGGTTTAAAATCGGTTTTATAAATATCAATCTCACCATATTTTTCACGTGCTTGTGCCTCGGTTAAGCCAACTGTTCCAATACTTGGCTGGCTAAATACGGCGGTGGGAATATACTCATAATCTACCTGATTCGCCTTGCTGGCATATAGTTTATTTACTAGCGCCATGCCTTCAGCAGTGGCGACTGGCGTTAAGTTCACGCGATTAGTCACATCGCCCAATGCATAAATTGATGGCACATTAGTTTGATAATCGTCATTCACAATAATCGCGCCCACTTTATCTAAGGCTACACCAATATTTTCTAAACCTATGCCTTTAGTGTTTGGCACGCGGCCAGTGGCGTACATGACTAAATCTGTTGGCACCGTTTCGCCAGTGACGGTGTGCACAGTAAAGCCTGCACTTACTTGTTCAATGCGGTCAACCTTGGTGTTAGGCATAAATTTAATGCCTTTTTTAATCATTTCTGCCACCAAAAAGTC
>JANNFN010000193.1:0-3570 GCA_031379885.1 Methylotenera sp. | reverse complement strand
GAAAAACCATCGAGACGCATGATGCCTACTCATTTATACCGTTTATCACGGATGATGAACTGCATTTGTTTGCCGAAGGCCAATTAAATCACGCTTACAACACCTTAGGTGCGCATGAATGCGAATGGCAAGGCGTAAAAGGCGTGAGTTTTGCTGTGTGGGCGCCCAGCGCAGAGCGCGTAAGCGTAGTGGGCAACTTTAACCACTGGGATGGCCGCATCAACCCAATGCGTGTACGCGGCGGCAGCGGTGTGTGGGAACTTTTTATACCGAACCTTACCGCAGGCGATTTATACAAATTCGAAATTCGAAATCGCAGCACTGGCGCAGTTTTTACCAAAATTGACCCTTACGCGCGCGAATTTGAGTTGCGTCCGGGCACCGCTTCACGCGTCACATCAACCAATCAATACAATTGGAATGATCAAGCTTGGCTTAAAAATCGCGGTGAACTGGATTGGTTGCATGCTCCATTTAACTGCTATGAAGTGCATTTGGGCTCATGGCAACGCAAAGGCAAAAACGAGCTGCTGAGTTTTCGTGAGCTAGCTGAGAAATTAGTGCCGTATGTAGCCGAAATGGGTTATACGCATATAGAATTATTGCCGATTACCGAACATCCTTTAACTGAATCATGGGGTTATCAAACCACTGGTTATTTTGGCGTCACCAATCGCTTCGGCACGCCAGATGATTTGCGCTTTTTTGTGGATGCGTGCCACCAAGCCAATATCGGCGTCATTCTTGATTGGGTACCAGGGCATTTTCCTAAAGATGACTGGGCATTGGCGCGCTATGATGGCAGCGCCTTGTACGAACACGAGGATCCAAGATTAGGTGAGCATCAAGATTGGGGCACGCTGATATTCAACTATGGCCGCAACGAAGTACGCAACTTTTTAGTTTCCAATGCGTATTTTTGGTTAGAAGAGTTTCACATTGACGGCCTACGCGTCGATGCCGTGGCATCGATGCTCTATTTAGATTATTCGCGCAAGGCGGGTGAATGGTTGCCGAATAAATTTGGTGGCCGTGAAAACTTAGAAGTGATTGATTTTATTAAGCAACTTAATACCATCGTGCATCAGGATTTCCCTGGCGCACTCACGATTGCCGAAGAATCTACCGCTTGGCCAGCGGTGTCGCGCCCTGTGTATTTAGGCGGTTTGGGCTTTAGCATGAAGTGGAACATGGGTTGGATGAACGATAATTTGGCTTATATCGAAAATGATCCGGTGCATCGCAAATACCATCACGACAAGCTCACTTTTGGCCAACTTTATGCTTATAGTGAAAACTTCGTGCTACCCTTTTCTCACGATGAAGTGGTACATGGAAAACATTCACTATTAGACAAAATGCCTGGTGATGGCTGGCAAAAATTCGCTAATTTGCGGCTTTTGCTCACGCTGCAAATGACCAGCCCAGGTAAAAAGCTCAACTTTATGGGCAATGAAATTGCCCAAGGGCGCGAGTGGAACGTGAATAGCAGTCTTGATTGGCATTTGCTTGAAAACCCTCTGCATCAAGGCGTACAGAAGCTTACGCACGATTTGAATCATTTATATCGCAACACACAGAGCTTGTATGAATTAGATTTTGAAGTGCAAGGTTTTGATTGGATCGATTGTCATGACTCTGATCAATCTATTATCAGTTTCATTCGGCGCGCCCGCGATGGCAGTTTTGTTATAATAGTGCTTAATTTTACGCCTGTTTTACGGCATAATTATCGCATTGGCGTACCAAAAAGCGGCCAATATGTTGAAGTTTTTAATAGCGATGCCGTAATTTATGGAGGAAGCAACCAAGGCAATGGTGCTGGGCTACAAACGGAAAATGTTGCATGGATGAATCATGCGCAATCGCTACTCATTACATTACCGCCACTTGCGGGTTTGATAATAAAACTTACTAACCAACATTAAATATAAACTATAACTAATTGTTTTAAATAATAAATGACATCACTTACTAATTATCCAATTTGGGATAAACTATGTGCGCATCAGAAGACCATTGTGCCATTGCACATGCGTGACTTGTTTGCTGCCGACCCAAAACGCTTTGAAAAATACAGTTTAAAATTTGCTGATTTACTGTTTGATTATTCCAAACATCGCATCACTGATGAAACTTTACCGTTGCTTTTTCAAATGGCGCGTGAAGCAAAAATACAAGAATCACGCGATAAAATGTTTGCGGGTGAAAAAATCAACATCACCGAAAATCGCGCTGTACTGCACACTGCCCTGCGTAATCGCAGCAATACGCCTGTTTATGTAGATGGTCACGATGTGATGCCAGACGTCAACGCGGTGCTTAAGCAAATGCGCGCGTTTAGCGAGCAAGTGCGCAGTGGCAAGTGGCTTGGTTACTCGGGCAAACGCATCACCGATATCGTCAACATCGGCATTGGCGGCTCTGATCTAGGCCCTGTGATGGTCTGCAACGCCCTTAAACCTTACGCTAGCCCCGATTTAAACATCCATTTTGTGTCAAATATTGATGGCGCACATTTGATGCTTGCATTGGAAAAATGCAAAGCCGAAACCACACTGTTTATCGTCGCTTCCAAAACCTTTACCACGCAAGAAACCATGACCAATGCGACTTCTGCGCGTACTTGGTTTTTGGAAAGTGCAAAAGATAGTACGCATGTAGCCAAGCATTTTGTGGCGCTTTCTACCAACGCTAAAGCGGTGACAGAGTTTGGTATCGATACTAAAAACATGTTTGCGTTTTGGGATTGGGTGGGTGGTCGCTATTCGCTATGGTCTGCCATCGGCTTATCGATTGCCTTGTACGTGGGTATGGATAACTTTGAAGATTTACTTAACGGCGGACACGAAATGGATAACCATTTCAAAACTGCACCGCTAGAACAAAATATGCCAGTGATTATGGCGCTGATTGGCATCTGGTACAACAATTTCTTTCATGTCGATACGCAAGCAATACTGCCCTACGACCAAGGAATGGCGCGCTTCCCAGCCTATATGCAGCAAGCCGATATGGAAAGTAACGGCAAATTTATTTGCCGTGAAGGCACGCGAGTCAAATACAAAACAGGTCCAGTGATTTGGGGCGAAGCTGGCACCAATGGCCAACATGCGTTTTACCAGCTGATTCACCAAGGCACACAAATTGTACCCGCAGACTTTTTAATGCCGGTGCATAGCCATTACGCCATCGGCAAGCACGGTTACGCGCATCACAAAATTTTGCTGGCGAATTTCTTGGCGCAAACTCAGTCTTTAATGTTAGGAAAAACCAAAGATGAAGCACGCGCAGAGCTTGTAAAACAAGGCTTGCATGGCAAAGAGCTAGAAGATTTATTGCCGCACAAAGTGTTTGAAGGCAACCGCCCGACCACCTCGATTTTGTTCGATAAACTCACGCCCAACACGCTCGGCAAACTGATTGCGCTGTACGAGCACAAGATTTTCGTGCAAGGCATGATGTGGGATATCAATAGCTTCGATCAATGGGGCGTGGAATACGGCAAACAAATTGCCCAGCAAATCTTGCCGCAACTCACCAGCGACGAAGTTGTGAGCAACTACGACA
>JANNFN010000189.1:0-7535 GCA_031379885.1 Methylotenera sp. | reverse complement strand
AGCAGCGTATGTTTGCCGCTCCAACCTAGGCCAGCTTTCTCTGCCAGTGCCACTTCTAGCACTGGTGCGCTATCTGTGAATACTCTGCCTTCAAATTGATTATTAGCAAAATCGGCTATTTCAGAACCAATTTTGTCGCATAATTTTTGCAATTTATTGCGCATGACTTTGTGGTAATCGCGCCCTAACGTATATCTTGAAATAAAAGCTTTTTCGCCATCCTTCATCACATCCCAACTATCTCTAGCTTTAGGCGGTAAATAGTCCAAACGCGCAGAAATCACACGCACGGTATTTGGCACTAAATCGGCAGGCCGCGTGCGCTTTGTGCCATGTTTTGCCATATAATCCATGTCACCATGAAAGCCTTTTTTAATCCACGCTTGGTGTTCCGCTTCTGCATTCGTCAAATCGGTATCGGTAATGCCAATTTCGGCAAAGCCCAATTCACGCCCCCAGCGCTTGATGTCAGCCGCAAGGCGTGTATAGTCGTTAGTCTTAAATAATTGCATATGTCGAATGATATTACACTTAATTCAAAAGAAGCTATATTAGCCGATGAAGCTGCAACCTTGGCTTGTGGAGAGCGGTTTTCAAGGTTTTTAGTGTCAGAATTAACGGTATATTTGCATGGCGACCTTGGTGCTGGTAAAACCACTTTTGTGCGCGGCGTTTTGCATGGTTTAGGCTATTTTGGTAAAGTTAAAAGCCCTACTTATACACTAGTTGAAATATACGAGTTAGAGTCATGTGTGATTGAATCTAATGTGAAATCGAGATACAATCTATATCATTTTGATTTATATCGTTTTATAGATGAGGAAGAATGGGATGCAGCAGGCTTTAGGGACTATTTTAATCCACAAAGTATTTGCATGATTGAATGGCCAGAAAAAGCCGCGCCTGTGTTGCCAGAGCCCGATATTCATGTGCGATTTTCAATGTTTAAAGAAGCACGTAAAATTCAGTTTTCAGCAGGTTCGTTATTAGGCCAAGCATGTTTAAACAAACTTTAACTCAAATATTACTAACCTGCTTATTGTTAATAAATTCAATTGCTTATGCTGCCAATACCATCACAGCAGCACGTGTGTGGCCAGCGCAGGAGTATACGCGTATCGCGTTCGAATCAACCGCACCGATTAAATATCAGCTGATTATTTTAAAAAATCCCGATAGATTGGTGCTGGATATTGAAGATGTAGAACTCACCAATGTGTTGCAAACGCTTTCCGACAAGATAATTTCGGGTGATCCTTACATCAAACAAGTGCGCGTAGCTAAATTTAAGCCGGGTGTGGTGCGCATCGCGGTAGATTTAAAAGGTGAGGTGAAATCGAATTTGTTTGCTTTGGCACCAGCGGGTGATTATAAGCATCGCTTGGTACTGGATATTTATCCATTGCAAGACGAGTTAATGGCAATGTTGGTTAAAAAATCGTCAGAAACAGAAACTGTCAATCAACCAAAACCAGTTGTTGAGCCGCTGCCACCTAATACTGATGCAACTGAAGTACCGATCGACCCAATTCCTGAAGCAATTCCAGAAGTGTCGCCAGTTAAAAAAGATGAACCTGCGGCAACGAATAAAGAAGATGAGCGTTTAATCACCATCGCCATTGATGCGGGCCACGGAGGAGAGGATCCCGGTGCGCGCGGTGCAAATGGTAGCCGTGAAAAAGACATTACGTTGAAAATCGCAAGAAAATTGAAAGAACAAATTGACGCAGAACCTAATATGCGTGGCATGTTAACGCGCGATGGCGATTATTTTGTGCCACTGGGCACGCGTGTGGTTAAAGCGCGTAAATTTAAGGCAGATTTGTTCGTATCGATCCATGCCGATGCCTTTACCAATGCTGCTGCACGTGGCTCCTCGGTGTTTGCGCTGTCAGAAAAAGGCGCCACCAGTGCTGGGGCGCGTTATTTGGCGAAAAAGGAAAATGAATCAGATTTGATTGGCGGTGTGAGTTTGGGCGGCAGAGATCCCGTTTTAGCCAAAACTTTGCTGGATTTATCGCAAACGGCCACCATTAACGATAGTTTGAAATTGGGTAAAGCTGTGCTTGGCAATATTGGAGAGATTAATAAGTTACACAAAAACCGTGTTGAGCAAGCTGGTTTTGCGGTATTAAAGTCACCAGATATCCCATCGATATTGGTTGAGACAGCGTTTATCAGTAATCCAGAAGAAGAGCGTAAGCTTATTGATGACGCGTATCAAGATAAGCTTGTCGATTCCATTTTAAACGGCATCAAAAAATATTTTGCCAGCAACCCCGCGCTGGCAAAAACCAAAGTAGCCAAAGACTAGCGTGCTATTTGCGTTTATAGCCAGTTTTAGTTAATAGCCATTGCACCAACCACGGAAAAAACACGTGGTTCCAATAAATCACTTTCGTCATTAACGGAGTGATGATAAGTTTTTTGTTACGTTCTACACCGCGCACTACAGCCGTACCAACCTCTTCCACGCTTAGTTTGGGAATGATGACGGCGATGCCCGGTTCACGCTCGGCGCTACCAGGATTGTGCTCCCAATAAGGCGATTTCACACTGGCAGACTCATACAGCGTCACATTGATATTCGTATTATCCAAATCTGCCCGCAAGGCTTGTGTAAAGCCGCGCACCGCCCAGCGTGCCGCGGTATAGGCCGTTGCGCCCGGCCACACAAAACGCGAAGCCACTGAGCTAATATTGACGATATGGCCGCTATTCCTTTTTAGCATGGCGGGCAGAAATGCATGGGTGACATTGAAAGTAGCAAAGTAGGGCACTGCCATCATTTCTACCGCTTCTGCAGGTGTGGTTTCATCCACAAAACGCCATTTACCTGCGCCAGCATTGTTGACGAGAATGTCGGGCGTGCCAAGCTGTTGTGTAATCTCGACAGCTACTTTAGCAACAGCGTCCGCATCCTTCAAATCTACCGAGAAAGCATGCGCTTCGCCGCCCATAGCCTTAATTAAGCCTGCCACGCGGTCTAGTTCAACTTGGTTTCTTGCCAGCAAGACCAAGCGCCCACCCGCTTTTGCCATAGCTCTCGCTATGCCTTCACCCATGCCACTGGAGGCGCCAGTGACCAACACCAATTTGCCGTCGATTTTCATGATTCACTCCCGTAAATTTGTTGAGTGTTAGCACTGATTGTTAGTGTAGTACGATTTATCCAGCTAAGTAAAATTTTTACGTTAATGCAGGTAAAATGGCACTATGCGCATCCAACTTCTCCCCGATCAACTTATCAGCCAAATTGCTGCAGGCGAGGTGGTCGACCGTCCAGCCTCTGCGCTAAAAGAGTTATTAGAAAACAGCATAGATGCGGGTAGCACCGAGATTACGGTCTTGCTGATGCAAGGCGGCATTAAGCAGCTAAAAGTGGTTGATAACGGCTTCGGCGTTGCGCAAGTTGATTTAAACATGGCGCTTACCCGCCACGCTACGAGTAAAATTGCCAGCTTAGAAGATTTAGAGGCGGTGGCAAGTCTAGGTTTTAGGGGTGAGGCGCTGGCGAGTATTGCTTCTATTTCACGCATGCAAATGACCAGTCGCGTCACGCATGAAAAACACGCTTTTGTCATCGCAAGTAACGGCAGTGAATTATCCGCCATACAGCCAGCAGCTTTGGATAGCGGCACGATTATCGAAGTCAACGATTTGTACTTTAACACCCCCGCAAGGCGCAAATTTCTAAAGATGGAAGCGACCGAGTTTGGCCATTGCGAAGCGGTTTTTGAACGCATTGCACTATCTCGCCCCGATGTCACTTTTACGTTAAACCATAACGGCCGTGTGATTAGCCGCTATGGTTCTGGCGCAGCACCAAAGCGCTTTAACGAGGTGCTAGGTGCAGAATTTACTGCCGAAAGCGTGACCATTCAAGAAGAAGCCGCAGGTTTAACACTCACCGGCGTGATTGCAAAACCTACCTACAACCGTAGTAGCCGCGATCTGCAATATGTGTATGTAAATGGCCGCTTTGTACGCGATAAACTACTTAGCCACGCCATTCGTCAAGCCTATCAAGATGTGTTGCACCACGACCGCCATCCTGCTTACGCCTTGTTTTTAACGCTAGACCCGGCGCTGGTGGATGTGAACGTGCACCCCGCCAAAACCGAAGTGCGTTTTAGAGATGGCCAAGCCATTCATCGTTTTGTGTTTCACTGTTTGAATAAAAACTTAGCCACGCCCACAGGCGTTTCAAACGCAGTCACAGCAGGGCAAGCCGCTTACAATCCGTTTGCATCACAATCTTTAAACTCGCCCAATTACCCCACGTACCAAACGCAAATGCCGCTAAATGCCAGTCAAGCGAGTGGATTTTACGAAACTTTATTCGGTAATGTTTTAAATGGCGCTCAAAATTTCGTGAAAACAGATGCTCTGGGAGCCAATATCCATGCGGCCTCTAGCGATGCTACTTTAAGTGCTGAGAATGCACATGAGTATCCTTTAGGCTTTGCCGTCGCGCAGATTCACGGCGTGTACGTGCTGGCGCAAAACGCGCAGGGTTTGGTGGTGGTGGATATGCACGCTGCGCATGAGCGCATTATGTACGAGCAACTTAAAAATGCACTCGATTATAACGCGGTCAGTATGCAGCCTTTGCTGATTCCCGTGAGTTTTAATGCGGATAGGCTAGAAGTGGCAACCGTTAACGAGGAACTGGCAAGCGGCGCGGATAATCTGCGACAATTGGGCTTTGATATTGCCGTGCTTTCGCCTTCTACATTGGCAGTTCGCGCAGTGCCCACCATGTTGCAAAATGCAGATGCCGTACAATTAGCCAGAGACGTACTGAAAGATTTACGCGAATACGGGGCAAGCCGTGCGCTCACAGAGCGCCGTAATGAGTTGTTAGGCACCATGGCTTGCCACGCGGCTGTGCGTGCGAATCGTAGCCTCACCATCCCCGAAATGAATGCATTATTGCGCGATATGGAAGCGACAGAACGCAGTGGTATGTGCAACCACGGTCGCCCGACTTGGTTTCAGGTAAGTATGAGCGATTTGGATAAGATGTTTATGCGGGGGAAATAGTAATGAACCAAAGAAATGTTAATGTTAAAACTGAGCGATTTTACTCAGCTCACCATACATTATTACGTCTTGCTAAAAATGAACTGAAGAAGGTGGAAGCTAAAGAGCCAGGTTGGGTCAATAGTCAGTTTTCCGCTATTACTTTTAGTTCCCTTGCTATTGAGGCCATTTGTAATGCCGTTGGCGAGAGAGCTATAGATAATTGGAGTGACTTTGAAAGCTGTAGTCCAATTGCAAAAACTAGATTGATTTGTGAACATTTGGGCATTGATTATGATGCTGGTAAAGAACCTTGGGGAAGCTTTGTTTGGTTATGCAAAACTCGCAATCTCATTGCTCACCCTAAAGCTGAACCAATAATAAGTGAAGAGGTTATGTCTCTGACAGAGCATGATAATCTAGGCGGTACTATAGATGCGCCAGAATCTAAATTAGAAAAAAGAATGACACTAGAGAATGCCAAAAAATCTTTAGCTACAGTAGAGACGTTAATTAAAGCTTTTTGTGAAAAATTAACTGATGAGCAAAAATTTGGTATTGAATTTGACATGTGGCATTCAAGTGCGACGCTTCAAGACGATACAAAATAGCTAAATTGAAAGTATCTCCAAAAGTCGTTTTTCTAATGGGCCCTACCGCTAGCGGCAAGACTGGTGCGGCGGTGCATTGTTATTCAAAGCTCCCTGTTGAAATTATCAGCGTCGATTCTGCGCTGGTGTTTAAAGACATGAACATCGGCACCGCCAAGCCTGATGCTGCAACGCTGGCCGCCGCGCCGCATCATCTGATTGATATAATTCCGCCAACTGAGACGTATTCTGCGGCAAATTTTCGCGCGGATGCACTACGATTGATGGCAGACATTACTGCGCGTGGCAAGATTCCCCTATTGGTAGGCGGCACGATGTTGTATTTTAAGGCGCTAGAGGGCGGTTTAAGTGGTTTGCCAGAGGCCAATCAAGAAGTGCGTGCAAAACTCGACGCAGAGGCCGCGCAAATAGGCTGGCCAGCCATGCATAGTAAGCTTGCGCGCATAGACCCAGAAACAGCCGCGCGCTTAATGCCTAACGATACGCAACGCATTCAGCGCGCTTTGGAGGTTTACGAAATTACGGGTGAAACTATGTCTAGTCTATTTGCCAAGCAAACCGCAGAGGCGTTGCCTTACAAATTACTTAAAATCGCGCTAATTCCCAGTGACCGAAAAGTGCTGCATGCGCGTATTGAAGCGCGCTTTGACGACATGCTAAAACTGGGTTTGGTGAATGAAGTAAAAGGTTTGATTGCTAAATATCCGCAATTGACAGCTGATTCAACATCGATGCGCTGCGTGGGTTACAGGCAAACGCTAGAACATTTACGTGGTGATTATGATGCGGCAGAGCTACGTAATAGAGGCATTTTTGCCACACGCCAATTAGCCAAACGCCAACTCACATGGCTACGCGGAATGAACGATGTTGTAGGAAATGAACCCGTAGAAATCGATTGTTTGAAAGCTGACTTGAATGCGTTAGTATTAAGCAAAATAAAGCAGTTTATAAAGGGATAATGTGAAAAACTGGATAAAAGAAAACTTGGTTTTGGTGATTGGGTTGGCACTTCCAGTGCTGCTCATCGTGCTGTTTTTTGTGGCTGCGGTGATTCCGAAAGCGATGGGAACACCACCACAATACGAGATGCTATTTACCACGATGAAGTATGAATATGAAAACTCACCAGATTATTTGCTGGATTTTGTAGTGAAAGATCAGCATTTAATGGTAAAAGCCAAGAAAAATGACGATAAAGGTAAAAACTTTAACTCGAAAAAACTCATGGCTTACGATGGTAAAACCGAGACTGCGCGTGAAATTACGATTGATGCGAGCAAATTTTTGGCTGGCGAAGTGGTTTTAGAAGAAACAAAAAATTTCAGTATTGATACCTCGCCTGTTTCACCTGACGGATTTACATTAGAAGGCCCGAATTATAATAGCAGTGGCTTGGTGGGTGGCTTATTTGGTGGTGGCAATCGCAATAGTGGTTACCGCATTAAAAAGGGCAGTATTGGCTACAAAGTGCCCAACCCGCAACCCGATTATTACTACAATCAAGTCCAGTTTATTGGTTGGCTAGTAAAAGATAATACAGTAAAGAAATAGGGGCTGGCTATGTCGACTAAAGAAGACGTATTGCAAGACATTGTCTCGCTTGCTAAGCACAATAATATTAGTTTGGATGAAATAAAGCATGCCCTAGAGACCTCACCAGTATTGGCTTCCAAGCCATCATCTAGCGTGCTTTCTAAGTTATTTGGCTATATTGGCGGTATATTTGTGTTTGCTGGCATTGGCGTTTTTATCTCAATGTATTGGGATGATTTTGGCTCTGCCGCTCGCGTGATTGTGACGTTGGGCGTAGGTTTGGTGGCGTTTATGATGGCGTTAGTTTGCCTGTACGATAAAAGATACGAACGCGCTGCAACGCCCTTGTTTTTAATCGCCTCC